>CAZXFZ010000031.1:0-9242 GCA_964640285.1 uncultured Rhodoluna sp. | reverse complement strand
TGCCCCACTGGTTTGCAACGTTCTTGACGATGTACTTGAACTTCAGGATGTCGTCTGCAGCCTTGACGAGGGTGTCGAAGCGGTAGTTGATTTCACCCTGACCGGCAGTGCCCACTTCGTGGTGCGAACGCTCAACCTGGAGTCCAGCAGCCTCGAGCTCGAGGACGATGTTGTCGCGCATGTCTGCGTGCTGGTCAACTGGAGTTACAGGGAAGTATCCACCCTTGTAAGGAGTCTTGTTGGCGAGGTTTCCGCCCTCTTCCTTGCGGCCTGAGTTCCAAGCAGCTTCACTCGAGTCCACGAAGTGCATCGAGCCATTCTGCTTGTACTCGTAGCGAACGTCATCAAAGATGAAGAATTCGGCTTCTGGTGCAAAGACTGCGGTGTCGGCAATGCCGGTGCTGGCAAGGTAAGCCTCGGCCTTCTTGGCAACCTGACGAGGGTCGCGACCGTAAATCTCGCTGGTGCGTGGGTTGTAGATGTCGAACAGCATCACGAGAGTCTTCTCGGCGCGGAACGAGTCTAGGTATGCGGTGGTTACGTCGGGAATCAGCTGCATATCTGACTCGTGGATCGAGGCGAAGCCACGAATTGACGAGCCGTCGAACAGCTGACCATCGATGAAGAACTGCTCGTCAATCATGCTGGCTGGCAAGTTGAAGTGTTGCTGAACACCTGGCAGGTCGGTGAAGCGTACGTCTAGGAACTTAACATCGTTGTCCTTGATGTACTTGACTACCTCTGAGGCAGACTTGAACATAGGGGTATCCCTTCGAAATTTGAACAGGGGAGCACGGCACGTCTTCAGGCCGACAAGACAAGTTTAGGTCGGCTCGTGTTTAGACCTCGTTGCGTTATGTTTCGGGAATGTAAAACTTTTTTGTCGCCTAGGCTATTCGCATGGCTACTAGTGAAACTTGGCCTGGCAAAAGACTTGGCCTGAATCAAGATGGCCCAGGGTCCCTTGCAGGATTTTGGCGTCGTGTTGCTGGGGTGACCTTTGATTGGTTTTCGGCCTATTTGCTTGCTTCCGCCGTGTTTGGCAACTCCAATGATTCTGGAGCAGGCGTTGACCCGTGGTTCATAACACTGGTATTCCTTACTATCCAGGTAGCGTCGTGTGCCTCGCTTGACGGAAGCCCAGGGCAACTCATCTTTGGAATGCGTGTTCTTCGGTTAGACGGCAAGAATCGTGTCGGGTTCGGCAAGTCACTGACCAGGGCGGCTTTGCTATGCCTTTTCATTCCGGCTGTAATTTGGGATGCCGACGGGCGCGGTCTGCATGACAAGGCCGCGGGCACTGCACTGGTGCGTTATCGCTAGATCGCAGAGAATCTAGGGCTAGCGGCGGGGAGCCCTGAATTTGGTTGGGTCGATTCCCTTTGGTACAGGGATGTTCATTGGGAGTGTCGACAGGCGATTTGCAACCGCACTGACTTCAGCTCGGTTTAGCTTGCGCTTCATCTTGTAAATGGTCTTCACCAAACTGTGCAGACGAATCGACTCGTCATCACCGCACAGATAAATCACGTCAATTGGAACGCCAGATGCGACACGTGCGATTTTGCGCTTTTCGTCATCAAGCATCGGGCGCAGGCGACTGCGTGAACCTTCGGCTACCAGTACGACGCCGGCGGGTCCGACGGCTCGATAAATGGCATCGAAGGTTTTTGGTGCAATGGCAACAGGTCTTTCGCTGACACGCCAATTGCGCTTCAGCGCGGCGGCCAGCACCGCACCGACGGCACCCTGCTGACCTTCGATATTCGAGTACATAACTCGTTCGGCGCGTCGTGACATGACGATCAGGAAGGCCATCACGCCACCTAGGAATCCGGTAACGATCCAAGCCCAGTAGCTGAATCCGTTGCCAAAACTAAGCAAATTGGCAGCGATAAATCCAATGCCGATAGACATCAAAACAAAGCCGAGCGCAACCCAAATTGCCTGTTTATCGGCCTTCATGGTCATTCGATACATCGAACCAAGCCGACGGAAAGTGCCCTGCTTCTTCTCTGGTTTTGCTGCTTTTTCTTGCTTAGCCATGCCCAATAGCCTACTTGGGAATTAGACGGCCTGACCGAAGCCGGCCTCTTTGGCCGCGTCGGCGAGGTGCTGCAAGTGCGCGGGAATGGTTCTTCCTTTTTTCTCCATCGAAAGAGCCCAAAGTCTTCCGGCGCGATAGCTGCTGCGCACCAGGGGTCCACTCAAAACACCCAAGAATCCAAGTTCTTCGGCCTCTTGCTTTAGTTCAACAAACTCCTCAGGTTTTACCCAACGCTCGACTGGGTGGTGCCTTGGAGTGGGTCGCAAGTACTGAGTGATGGTCACAATGTCAGTGCCTGCATCGTAAAGGTCGCGAAGAGCCTCGCTAATTTCGGCTCTGGTTTCACCCATACCTAGGATCAGGTTGGATTTCGTCACCAAGCCATAATTGCGTGCCTGCGTGATCACGTCGAGCGATCGTTCATACCGGAAAGCTGGGCGGATTTGCTTGAAAATACGTGGCACGGTTTCAACGTTGTGAGCAAACACCTCTGGTGCGGCATCAAATACCCGACCCAAATGTTCTGGATTGCCAGAGAAATCGGGAACCAGGATCTCGACTCCGGTGCCTTCCGATTGCCGGTGAATCTCTCGGATCGTCTCGGCGTAGAGCCACGAACCCTCATCCTCGAGATCGTCACGGGCCACACCAGTTACGGTTGCGTATCTCAGATTCATTTTGGCCACGGATTCGCCAACCCGTCTGGGTTCGTCGATGTCTAGATCGGCTGGCTTACCAGTATCGATCTGGCAAAAGTCGCACCTTCTTGTGCACTGAGAACCACCGATCAGAAATGTCGCCTCGCGGTCCTCCCAGCATTCGAAGATGTTCGGGCAACCTGCCTCTTGGCAGACGGTGTGAAGATTTTCGGTTTTCACTAGGTTCTGCAGCGCCTGATACTCGGGACCCATTTTGGCCCGCGTTTTAATCCACTCAGGCTTCTTTTCGATTGGCACTGCCGAGTTTCTGGCTTCGATTCGCAGCATTCTGCGAGGGGCCTCAGTCACTTGTTTCTCCTTGGTAACTCACCCATGAACAGCGGTAGTCGTTCTGCAGCCTGCGCGGGTGTTACTTCAACTCCGAGCAAGTCTGTCATGGTACTTGTTCGCGCATCGGTTATTCCGCAGGCGATTATGTGGTCGTATGCCTCGAGCGAGTTGTTGCAGTTGAGCGCAAAGCCGTGCATGGTTACGCGTTCTGCGACACGTATGCCAATTGCACCGATCTTGACGTGACCATCTGGTGTAGGCGACCAGATTCCGGTGCGACCCTCAACGCGCTCGGTGTGCAGTCCAAATGATGCAGTTAGGTCGATAAGAACCTGTTCGAGCCAACGAACATAGGCAACTACATCGATTGGCTGAGGTAGCCGAGCAATTGGATAGCCAACTAGTTGCCCGGGTCCGTGCCAGGTGATTTTGCCACCTCGGTCAACGTCAATCACCGGCGTTCCGTCAGTTGGGCGCTCGTGCGCTTCTGTTCGTTTTCCAGCCGTGTATACGGGTGGGTGTTCCAACATCAACACAGTATTGCCTCGAGTTCCAGCGACCACCTCTGAGTGAATCGTTTTCTGAAGTTCCCAGGCTGCCATGTAGTCAACGAAGTTAGGGTCTAGACCGGCGTTGACGAATTCGAACACCATACAATCCTAAGTCGCCATTTTCAGCGTTGTTGCCCACAGCTATCCCTTGAAGTCGAACTCGACCAAGCGAAAAGCTCAATATGAGTGAATGGTGAAACCGCGAATTGAAGGATGGGTCGCCATCTCCAGGGAACGGTCACAGGGTGAACTGTTTCGAAGGCGATCAGTTCATGTGCTTAGACGTGCCATCGCGCCATGGGATGAAGATTTGCGGCTTAGAAGGCTTCGAACATCTCTAACGTCTCTCTGCGAGTTGGTTGTGACCACTTCTGCATCTGGAATCGTGATTGATGACAGGTTGAAGGTCTGGCGAAAGGTTGAGGCTCGGTCAGCACATCAGTCTCGTGGCGGTTTCCAGCTCAAGTCAGTACCCTCAATTTTCTTTACTTTGTTGTTGGCCGTGACACTAATTCTGGGATTTACACACGCAATCAATGGGCGGCCATCTGTCGCAGAGAGTAGCTTTGGGCGATTTTCAGGCATGAACTCGACCCAACTGGTTTCCGCTCCAACCAAACCACCAGTTCAGTCAGGTGCGGATGAAGCGTGTCAGCAACCAGAGCCGAACCTCGTCACCTTCTCTGATGGCAAGAAAAGCATCTTCTTCGGCGGCTTGGTAGTCGACATCAGCGCCGTCGCCGAAGAGGTTTCAGGACTCAAGGCTCTAGATGGCGAGCACTGCTGGAAAAGTCTCGACAAATAGAAATCGGGGTGACCCCGGCAACTGCCAGGATCACCCCGATTGAAAAGACCTAAGGTCGTTACAGGCCGAGGTTTGACTCGAAGTTTGCAGCCTCGAGTCGAGCCTTGACGTCAACTAGGAATCGGCTCGCATCAGCACCATCCACGATTCTGTGGTCGTAAGAGAGCGCGAGGTAAACCATGCTGCGAATCGCGATTGAGTCATTTCCAAACTCGTCGGTTACCACAACCGGACGCTTGGTGACAACTCCGGTACCCAGAATTGCGACCTGCGGAAGGAACACCACCGGGGTGTCGAACAGGGCGCCGCGTGATCCAGTGTTCGTTAGCGTAAAGGTTCCGCCGCTTAGCTCGTCTGGCTTTAGCTGGTTGTTGCGGGTGCGCGCAGCTAGATCAGCAATCTGGCCCGCAATTTGAGCGATGTTCAGAGCAGCCGCGTCGCGCAAAACAGGAGTCAGCAAACCGCGCTCGGTGTCGACTGCGAAGCTGATGTTCTCGGTGCCGTGGTAAACGATGTTTTCACCATCCACCGAAGCGTTGATCTTCGGGTGAACCCGCAAGGCTTCTGCTGCGGCTAGTGCAAAGAACGGCATGAAATTGAGTTTGTGACCGAATTTTGCAACAAATTGAGGTTGAACCTTGCTTCTGAGTTGCGCGATTCCTGTTACGTCAACCTCAACAACTGTGGTCAGCTGAGCGGTGCTGACCATCGAGGCTACAGCGCGCTCGGCTAGCACCTTGCGCAGGCGCGACATCGGTTCGGTGGTGCCACGAAGCGGCGAAGCGGCGGCTGGCACGAAGGCAGCCACAGGAGCCGTTGCCTGCACAGGTGCAGCTGCTGCTACTGGAGCAGTTGCAGCCAGAACGTCATCCTTGCGGATTCGGCCGCCCACACCGGTTCCGTTGACCGAGGCCAGGTCTACGCCAGACTCAGCCGCAAGGCGGCGAACCAGAGGAGTCACATAACCCGGGTCGGTCGACTGGGTAGGTGCTGCAGCGATTGGAGCAACAGCCACAGGAGCCGAAACAGCAGGTGCAGGTGCGGCGGCTGGGGGAGCAACCACTGGGGCAGCTGCAACAGGCTCGTGGTTTACAACCGGGGCCGCTGCGGGAGCTGCCGCTGGAGCCGGAGTCGGCTCGATGACAGGCGCTGCCTCAGCGACTGGCTCTGCGGCAACAGGAGGAGCAGTTGGGGCAGCGCCCGAACCCGAGCCGTCGCCGATGATTGCCAAAACAGCACCCACCTCAACGGTTTCGTCCTCTTGAACGAGAATCTGCTCGATGACACCAGCGACCGGCGATGGGATCTCGGTGTCTACCTTGTCAGTTGAAACCTCAACTAGTGGCTCGTCAACAGCGATAGTGTCGCCGACTTTCTTGAGCCAACGGGTTACTGTTCCCTCGGTTACGCTTTCGCCGAGAGCTGGAAGCTTGACTGATTCACTCATTTTTCTTAGAGGCTCCTTGTTTGCCTATGCGTGTGCGTGTAGCGGTTTTCCGGCCAAGGCTAGATGCGCCTCACCGATGGCTTCGTTCATGGTTGGGTGTGCGTGGATAAGCGTGGCAACGTCTTCAGGGTGCGCCTCCCAGTTGACGATGAGCTGCGCCTCACCGATCTGTTCACCAACGCGCGATCCAATCATGTGAACACCGATTACAGGACCGTTGTTACGACGGATCAGCTTGATAAAACCAGCGGTTCCAAGAATTTGGCTCTTGCCATTTCCGCCCAGGTTGTACTCGTAGGTCGAGATGTTCTCTGCACCGTACTTCTCAGCTGCTTTGGCTTCTGATAAGCCGACGGATGCGATTTCAGGCTCGCAGTATGTAACTTTTGGAATGCCGATTTCGTCGATTGCGACCGGGTTTAGTCCAGCTATTTCTTCAGCGATGAAGATTCCCTGCTGAAAACCGCGGTGAGCGAGTTGAAGACCTGGAACGATGTCTCCAGCTGCATAGACTCCTGGAACGCTGGTCTGCAGACGCTCGTTGGTGAGAACATAGCCCCTGTCCATCGCGATTCCGTTTTCCTCGTAACCCAAGCCAGCAGTGAATGGGCCTCGGCCAACAGCGACCAGCATCAAATCGGCCTCGAACTTCTCGCCGTTTTCGAGCGAAACTACTACACCGCTCGCGTGCTGCTCGACTCCAGAGAAGCGAACGCCTAACTTGAAGTCGATTCCGCGCTTGCGGAAGGCTCGCTCGAGGCCTTTGCTGACCGCTTCATCCTCGTTTGGAACAAGGTGGTTCAAGCCTTCGATAATGGTGACTTCGGCGCCAAAGGAGCGCCAGATGGATGCGAACTCGACACCGATAACGCCACCACCCAAAACGATCACTTTGTTTGGAACATAGTCAAGGGCTAGAGCGTGCTCCGAGGTGATCACACGTCCAACAATTTCGAGTCCCGGCAAGCTGCGGCTGTATGAACCTGAGGCGAGGATAAGGTTTGCGCCAGTGTAGGTGTCTTCGCCAACCTGAATGGTCTTGGCGCCAACCATCTTTCCCATGCCGGATACCAGGGTCACCTGCTTTGAGGCAACGAGTCCGCTCAGTCCCTTGTATAGGCGTTCGATGATCGAGTCACGGTACTTATTCACAACTGGCATGTTGATCGCACCAAAGGTTGAATCGACACCGTAGTGCGCCGACTCGCGAACCACATCTGCAACTTCAGCGCTGTGCAGCAGGGCTTTGGTCGGAATGCAGCCCTTGTGCAGGCAGGTGCCGCCAAGTTTGTCTTTTTCGATCAGGGCAACAGACTTGCCGAGCTGAGCCGAGCGAAGTGCTGCGGCGTAACCGCCACTTCCACCGCCGAGAATTACAACATCAAAATTGTGGTTAGCCACGAGATTTGCTCCAAACAATTAGGGCGAACAGCCTATAAAACTTTACTACTCTTCGCAGAGCGCGAACTAAATCATCGACTCGGCCAAGGCGACCAGTGTGCGAACGTATGAGCCAGTAGCTCCCTTTCCGATGTAACCGTAAGCGGCTACATCGTTGTTCGCTGGACCAGCGATGTCGAGGTGTGCCCACTCCAGAATTTCTTCTGGATCGCTGGAATTCTTTTTGGTTCCGACAAACTCCTGAAGGAACAAACCGCCAACCAGCATTCCTCCGGCTGGGTTGCCCAATTTGGCATTGATGAGATCTGCCGTTTCGCCCTCTAGGTTCTTCTTTAGCTCAGCTGCGAGAGGCATGTGCCAGACAAGTTCGCCGGCTACGGCTGCGGCGTCCTTTACCGACGCTACGGCACCTGGTGTTCCCATCAAACCCGCATATCGATTGCCGAGGGCGACCGTCGCCGCACCTGTAAGCGTGGCGACATCGACAATCAGGTCTGGATGCTCGGCAGAGGCTGAGATAAGCCCGTCTGCCAGAACCAGACGGCCCTCGGCGTCGGTGTTCGTGATTTCAACTGTCTTGCCGTTGCGATAGCGAATGATGTCGTTGGGTCTGGTTGCCGAGCCAGAGGGCAGATTCTCGGCAAGGCACAGCCAACTAGTTACCTTTATCGGCAACCCGAGTTCCGCTATGGCGAGCACGGTTTGCATGACGGTAGCTGCGCCAGTCATGTCGTACTTCATGCCAATCATCGAAGTTGGAGGCTTGAGAGAGAGACCTCCGCTATCAAAGGTGATTCCCTTGCCTACGAGAGCGAGTTTCTTTTTCGCGCCACGAGGGGAGTACTCAATCTTCACCAGTCTTGGCCCGCGAGATGATCCTGAACCAACCGCGAGAATTCCTACCATTCCTTCGCTTGCAAGTTTCTTTTCATCCCATATTGTTCCCTTCACCGGAAGGTCTCTGGCCTGTTTCTGCGATTCGGCTGCTACGACCGCCGGATACAACTCATTTGGTGGAGTGTTAACCAGGTCACGGGTCTGGTGCACTGCGTGACTCAGAATGAGAATTCGATCCGCCTCGGATTTTGGCAGTTTCAGTGACGTTACGGCATTAACTTCGCGCGTTAGGCGCTTAGCCTTGGCATCGCCCTTGTATCGGGTGAACTCGTAATTTGCTACCGCTGCGCCTTCGAGAGATGCCAAAAGTGCGCTCTGGTGGGCGAAATTCAAGCCGATAAATACTCGAGCGAATCCACCGAGTTGCCTGATTGCAGCTCCAACAATGGACCTGTAGTCATCGGTGCTGAGCGCTCGCTTGCCCAATCCGATAAACGCTATCGCAGTGCCAGACGGTGAAACGTAACGAGTAAGGCTCTCAGGTGCCGATGAAACACCTAGCGCTTTCAAGTTAATCTGCTCAAGGACCGCATACAGATCTGAGCTCTCTAGGAGTGCCGGAATCTCGATTGCGGGGTCACCCGACCCCTTGGTTGACACACCTACGAGTAGGACATCTTTCTCGGTGAGTTTAGGTAGTTTCTGCGTGGCCGAAATCTTGAGCGGGTTCATACGCCAATGCTAATCAAGAACTCTCAGGTTAGGATTCAGACATGGCAATTGATAGGGCGATAGTAGCTTTTGAGGGCAATCTTGACGATGTTCCGGCCGGCCTGCCGTTGGTTATTTCACTCACCGGATTTGCTGATGCCGGATCGGTTATCTCGCAGGTGCGTGACGTACTACTGGACGAGCAGGAGCCAAAGCGACTGATCACCTTCGCAAACGATGAACTCCTGGATTATCGGTCGAGAAGGCCAATCATGGAGTTCAGTCGAGATCACGTGGCAGGCTATCGGCCACTTGAGCTTGCTCTCGACCTGCTGCACGATTCGATTGGTCGACCTTTTCTTTTGCTTCACGGATACGAACCAGATTTTCGATGGGAAAAATTCACTCAGGCGATTGTTGAATACGTAAATCGACTCGGCGTTTCAGGGTCGAG
>CAZXFZ010000030.1:0-9477 GCA_964640285.1 uncultured Rhodoluna sp. | reverse complement strand
GCCATAGAGATTGTCGAACTTCGACTTGGTCACCGAGTCGTTCACGTTGATCGCTGGAAAGAGCAGTTCGCCACGCTTGTGGAACTCGTAGAGGCGGTGCACACCGGTGGTGGTCTCTTCGGTCACACCGATCAGCTCATCGGCGATTTGGGTGAAACGACCGGGCTGGGATGCAGTCGAGAATCGAAGCAGGTCGAGAATTACCGCATACTCTTCGCTGTCACTAGGTGCGGTGGCAGGCACAGCGCCGGCCAGCTCAAACTCGCGGCCCTTGTGAACCAGCAGAGTTGCGTCGCCGCCGTCGTCGAGAATCATGTTTGGGCCGATGTATGAAGCACCTTCGGCGGCCGCCTCGGTTGACCAATCGAAGATGCGATCGGTGCACCACCAGTACTCTTCGAGGGTCTCGCCCTTCCAAGCGAAAACCGGAATTCCGCGAGGCGCTGCTGGGGTGCCGTCACCCACGACTACCGCCGCCGCAGCTTCATCCTGGGTTGAGAAGATGTTGCACGATGCCCAACGAACCTGAGCGCCCAGCGCTGCGAGGGTCTCAATGAGCACTGCTGTCTGAACAGTCATGTGCAGCGAACCCGATATTCGAGCACCCTTGAGTGGCTGGCTTGCCGAGAACTCTGCGCGAAGTGCCATCAAACCCGGCATCTCGTTTTCGGCCAGACGAATCTGGTGGCGCCCGGCTTCGGCGAGCGAGAGATCGGCGACCTTGTACTGGTCTGCAGTGAGCTGAGTTGCTGAGGCTTGCGTCATGGCAAAACTACTTTCGAATGAGGGCTAATACTTCGTCACGAAGACTGTGCATTAAGGATTCGTCAGAGGCTTCGACGTTAAGGCGCAGCAGAGGTTCAGTGTTTGAACTACGAACATTAAACCACCACCATGGCTCGCCCGCCGAATTCTTTCGGCCGCCGTTTGGGCTGGTAACGGTGAAACCGTCATAGTCCTCGACCTCACCGCGACCCGCGAATGCCGACAGGATGCGCTCGCGCGCCGCAGGGACATCGGCAACCGTCGAGTTGATCTCACCCGAGTTGAAGTAAGGGTCGTACTGCTTAGCGAACTCTGAGAGCGGCAGTGATTGCGAGCCGAACTCTGCAAGCACGTGCATCGCGGCCAGCATGCCGTTGTCGGCACCCCAGAAATCTCTGAAGTAGTAATGCGCCGAGTGCTCGCCACCGAACACCGCATTGGTGCTGGCCATGGTGTCCTTGATTAGGCTGTGCCCGACCTTGGTGCGCACGGGCTTGGCACCATCTTCGGCAATAATCTCTTCGACAATTCGCGAAGTCAACAAATTGTGCAGAACGGTGATCGGAGCGTTGGGGTTGGTTGCCTTCTCGCGAGCGATCTCGCGTCTTGCGACAATCGCGGCAACAGCGCTTGGCGTGACCGGTTGACCGAGTTCGTCGATGACGAATACTCGGTCAGCATCGCCATCGAAGGCAAGTCCGATGTCAGCCCCATGTTCGACCACAGCTCGCTGAAGGTCGACCAGGTTCTTTGGGTCAAGTGGGTTTGCCTCGTGGTTCGGGAAGGTTCCGTCGAGCTCGAAATACATCGGCACGATCTCTAGCGGCAGTGGCTCAAGATCGGTTGCGTGCCCCAGCACCGCTGGTACAGTCATGCCACCCATTCCGTTTGCGGCATCCACCACGACCTTGAGCTTTCGAACGCCCGCCAGGTTTACCAGCTCGCGAAGATATGACGCGTAGCGAACCAGAATGTGCTCTTCGCGATAGCTGCCCGGCTTAGCGACCGGTGTTACTCCGGTTTCGAGGTACTGCTTGGCGCGATCGCGGATTTGGGCTAACCCGGTGTTCATGCTGATCGCACGAGCACCCGCTCGTGAGAACTTGATGCCGTTGTAGGCAGCCGGGTTGTGGGATGCGGTGAACATGGCCGCGGGTGCCTCGAATACTCCTGATGCGAAGTAGCTCTCATCGGTTGAGCAGAGGCCGATCGACACCACGTTTGCGCCTCGCGCTTGAGCGCCGCGCGCGAACGCATCCGCGAATTCTGGTGATGAGTCGCGCATGTCATGACCCACGACCACGTCGCTGCCGGCACAGCCCAATTCGTCAACGAATCCAGCGGCAAGCGCTTCGACTACTTCGACGGTGAGGTCTTTGCCTACGAGTCCGCGAACATCATAGGTTTTGACAATCGCATCCCAATTGACGCTGTTCATAAAAATCGATCTTTCTTTGATTCTTAGGCCACGCTGGTGTGACGCATGATCTGCCACCCCTGAGGAACCGTGAGCGACTTGGCGTGCTCACGGCAAAGGTCATGCGCGTGTGGCTCCTGACTGACGCTCAGCGGGCCAAGCACCGCAACCGACGACGAATAGTCGAAGGTGAGGGTCGCGACCGCCTGGCTAGCGCAGGCTTGCTTGGAACAGGGGCGTTCGGTCATCGTGTCTAAGGATACCAATTGCGATTTTGAGGCATCTAGAATTGGCGCGTGAATAGGAACTCTCGAGTCGAACGCGATCGCCACGGTCGTGGCCTGCGCGGCAGTTTGATTCGATCGGTTCACCGCGGACCAAAGCCTCCTACCGGACTGGTTTCAATCGTGGCTGGAGCTGTCGAGTATCTGAAGGCCGAATTCCCCGCGGAGTTGGGCAATCTCAAATGGCGCGTGAGCGACAACCCTCCGATTGAGGTAGTTGACGGAGTGGAAAAAGTTCGCCGCTGGACCAACGATGCCGCCAGCATGACCATTCACATCTATCGTCTTCCGATCGAGCGTCTTGGTCACGTGAGACGAACGGATGCGGCGCACGAACGCATGCACATCGAGGAGTATGTGTTTTCGGCAGCCGCCGATCTAATCGGAAAAGAGCCCTGGCAGCTGCTTCCAGGTTCTGAGCGCTAGCGAACGCTCACCCGAATGGTTTCGGGTTTATTCGCATAGTCTCGAATGCCGATGGCCGATACAGCCGAGTCAACATCGACAATCATCATCGCCGCCACTTTTGAACCTGCTGGTGACCACAGAACCAGTCGAGATCCAGCCACCAACTCAACGACGCGTGTCGAACCCGCTGGAAGCACGATTCGGGTGGCCACCCCAGCCGACTGGGCAGCCGCAGTTCCCAGAGTGAGTTCAACCGAGTCTTTCGATCCGTTGGCGAGACTGAGCTTGCTGATTCCGCTTGCTGGAACAACGAATGCCTGTTGTTCAACCAAATAAGGTTGCGCGGGCAGCCAGGCAAAGTCGGTTGCCGGGGTCTTGGACTTATTCGTTCGGGGCAACTTCACGGCCACCTGAATCGGCTGGTCAGAGTCGATGAACGCCGCGTAATCACCGTCGGCGAGCGCAGTTAGCGGAAAATCCTTGACGGTGCCGGCTGCGACTTTTTCAACCACGGTGGTGCCGAATGTCTTGGCAGTCGAACCGAAAATCTGGGCCGTGAAATTTGCATCGGCTTTGCCGGGCACGAATACTCGCAGCACGGCCTGCTGATCGGCGTAGTTTGCGTTGGTTTTGATGATTTCACGCGCATCCTTGACCCCGCGAATCATGATTCCAGGCACAATCTGACTCTTCGAGGCCGTGGTGGTCGGGGAAATCCAGTCGCTACCACCCGGCAGAGTTCCGCGCATAACGCGCTGCTGCAACCAACCAGCAACGGCCGCACCGCTCACCTTGACCTGCACGGCCACCTCAGTGGCATTCGAGAGGTATGCGCCGAGCGCGACCACTTCGGTTTTGCCGGGAGCCACTGTAATCGGCTCGACCTCGTTGCCTGCCAAACCGGATTTGCCGTGCAGCAGAACCTGGGCGCGGGCCTCGGCGCGGCTCGGGTTAGTCAAAACCAGCAACAACTCGCGCGAGAGTTGGCTGTCTCCGCCAACAAATTCGAGCAGGTTGCTGGGCAACTGGCACTGAGCGCCCAGCAGACCGCTGAAGTTATCTGCCGTTTGCAACTGGAGTTGACTTGCCGAAAGCAAACTCGAACCTTGCGTGCTCAAATCTTCGTTGGTCGCCGATAGCAGCAGCGGTGAAGCGACTCGAGCGGGCAGGCTAGCACCGAGTGAGGTCGGTGGCTGCGTTGACAGCCCCGAAAGCCGAGTGGCATCGATAGCATCTGCCAAGTTCGAAACCTGAGCGTTCAACTCGGCAGAGCCAACCTGTTCAATGGTGCCAAGCTCGGCAGAATCAGCTCCGCCAACCCGAATCGCTGCTCCGGGGCAAACCAGGCCCAAAGTTGGGTTTTGCACCTGATTTTCAGTGGCCGGAATCTGCTTGCCAACTGTGAACTTGAACTCAGCAGGCAGCAGGACGCCGCCAGCGACCAGACCCCCGACCAGGGCCAATGCCGTCAGGCGCGCAGCGAGCAGTTTAGGCAAAGTCATCACCCTCGTTCGCATCCGGTGAAAAGATCTCGGAATCGCGCTGTTTGCCGGTCTGAGGCCTGCGGCTCGGAATGGCTAGCAAAACGAAACCTAGAATCGAAGCCAACTGAATGCCCTTGGTGATAGACCATGGAGACTCTTGCTCGGCTGCCGGTTTCGCGAGCGTTGCGTTTGGCTCGCTGACCCGCCAAAGACTGCCCAAGTCGGTCGCACCGAGCGATTCGAGCTCGACCAGGGAATCTAAGTTTGTCGAAATTTGCTGCCTGAATTCGGTTGCGGATGCGTTTGCGGTTGAAGTCTCGGACGTGTTCGTCGTGGGCTTGAGCAAGACATAACCAACACCCAGATCGGTCAGCTGCTGCTGAAGTCCTTGCGAGGAGCCCAATGCCAACCGAGATACAAGATTGCCGACCGCCGAAAGTTCATTGGCCACCGACTGATTGCCAAGACTAAAGCCGTAGGCAAGATTTTGGTCATCGAGGTGTTGACCATCACCCGTAATCAGTTGGGCGGTTAGCGCGTTGGAATTCGTTTGAATTTCGAGCAATTTCAGTCGGCTGCCTGCCTTGGCCTCGGCCAGAACGATGGCGGGAACGACTCTCCCATCGTTGTGCTGCACGACAGTCGAATTCGTGGCGGCCATAAAGCTCAGAGGCCCAATCGAGAAAACCGTTACCAAGGATGCAGCGACCAGCTTGAACCTGTTTGACTCGAGCCGATCTAGAGTCAAGCTGGCGGCGGCAACGAGTGACAGGGCAGCTAGCATCAACAGGCCATAGGGGCTTCCGTTGAAAGTCAATCCGCTGCCGGCCACAAACTCAATTCGCTCTACCAACCAAGCCATGGCAATTGCCATCAGAGCAAACAACCAGAAACTCAGTGCTCTAGCCACACTCGGTCCAGCTAGGGCTAGGGCGGCAGCCAGAGCAAGTGCAGCCGTGCACCAAACAGTGACGCCGACAGGTGATCCTGCTGAAAGATCAGCGCCGCCCATGAGCAATTGCCACACCTCATGCGTTGGTGAGCGCAACGGCAAGCCAGGATCTGCCAAAACAGCTAGTGGTTGCCCCGCCGAGAAAAACAGAAACCAAACCTGTGGCGAGAGCGCTGCCGCCAACGGAAGCGGTATCCAGAGCAGGTATCCGAAGCGTCGAATTCGACCGAAGAGAACTAAGGCAAAGCCCAGCAGCAACAGCGGTATGAGGCTAGGCGCTGACACACCCACGGCCAACAGAGCTAACCCAGCTACACCAATCCACGACCAAACCTGTGACTGGGTTCGCCGAGCCGAACTCAGGCCAAGTCCAGCAGCCCGTGCAACAGCTAGCACAAGCCAAGGAAGGGCTGTCGCGGCGATTACTGCGCCGATTCGACCATCGCTAAGCGAGGCGGTGAACGCCGGCCAAAGCGCATACCCAAGTGCGGCGAGATTGCGAATCCACACCCGTCGGGTGATCAGAGCCACGGCCTTCCACGCGCCGATGAAGGCTATGGACCGCGCCAACCAGAGCAACACCGCGAGCGCGAGCGAGGGCTGCCAAGGTGTGAGCGATCCGATTGCTAGCAATATCCAGTTGAATGGGTCGCTAGGAGCCGCGAATCCAAGCCCTAGCTGTTGGAAACTCGCACCCGCGTGCGAGAACAGCGCAAACCAGCTGTCAGACAGCGGCAGCAAAGCTCCGCCGCTAGCCGCGGGGGCGACCGGGAAAAGCGAGAAACCCAGCACGGCAAGCGCCAACGCCAACCAAATCGATCCGCTAGAGACCAAACCCTGACGTGCAGCGGATTCCCGATCGAGGTCAATTGCGCCTTCCTGCAACAGCGGGCTTGCCCCAACCTCTTCGACCAAATCGTCGAGTTCTTGCAGTTTGGCTTGCTTCACTGCGGCTCTCGAAGCACGCAGCGAGTCGAAATCGCTTAGTTTTTGTGAACCGAGTCCAAGTCGTTTATTTCGGGACGCGAACCGCGCAGCGACCGTGACGAATCCCCAGGTTGCTGCTGAAATTTCAGCCCAAATGCGATTGGGGTGCTTTGCTGCGATTGCCGCGATAGACCTGAGGATGCCGATTGCTGGCAGGACCAACCAATAAAGCAGGGCCAAAGCTATCGGCAGATAAACAAGTTTCAAATGCACATTTGCCTTGCGGATCGCCGTTCGTGGACTGCCGCGCAACCAGCGCTTTGGGCGCTCACCATTTAGCGATTTGCTGGAGTGTCGCACGGTGGCATCTGCCGCAACCGAAACTCGGTAGCCTGCAAGGCGCATCCTGATGCCAAAATCCAGGTCGGCGGCAAGGTTCGGAGCACCAGAATCTAGACCGCCAATAGTCTCATAAGCATCGATGCGAACCAGCATTCCCGCCGTGCCAATGGCTAGAACATCGTCGACCGCATCGTGCTGGGACTGATCGATTTGCCCGCGGGCCGGGTTGAAGATGTCGGTCTGGGCGGTTAGCGTCAAACCCACCTGCTCGATCAACCGCGGGTTTTGCCAATTCAGCTGTTTCGGTCCGACAAGGGCGACCGACGGTGCCGTTTCAACGGCGTGGAGCAACCGTTCGAGAGTTTGAATCTCTGGGGCAGAATCGTCGTGAAGCAACCAAAGCCAACTGCTCGAGGACTCTTCGTTGCTGGCCGCGAAACTGCCGCCGAAATGTGCACTTGCGGCGTTCAGAGCTTGAGCGAGGTTCTTAACTGGCCCAATTCGAAGAACTTCGAAATTCGTTGCGTTAAGGGGGCTACTAGGCTCTGTCGAGTTTCGCGAGTCCTGATTGCTCGCAGATGTCTCAACTACCAGGACGCGATCTGGCATCCTGCTTTGTTGCCCAAGTTGGGACAGGGTCGTCGCCAATTCGTCGATGTTGCCGTTGGCAACCACGACTGCGGTGACGAAGGATCTCATAGCCGGCTAAGAACTGCCGGGTTACGCGCGCTTCTTGAGCTTGCGTCGTTCACGCTCTGAAAGGCCGCCCCAAATGCCGAATCGCTCGTCGTTGGCAAGCGCGTACTCGAGGCACTGCTGCTTGACGTCACAACCGGCACAGATGCGCTTTGCATCGCGAGTTGAGCCGCCCTTTTCTGGGAAGAAGGCTTCTGGGTCAGTCTGGGCGCAAACCGCATCTGCCTGCCAAGACAGCGGATTGGTTTCTTCGCCGTCTGAGTATGCCCCCGAGACGCCGAGCCTAAGAACATCGATAAACCAGTTTTCGGGCACTCCGTTGCGACTGTCCATGTTGTTCCTATCTAACTTTTGGTCGAGCCCCCCAGCTGGATTTTCTAAATCCCTGACTAGATTTTGAATCTCGTCAAACCAGCGTCTCGATTAGTTGCGTCCGTGTAATTACACCGATGTAGTTCGTTGTCTGTCAAGTTGGATTTTCTAAACATTAAGGGTGTGGTTCAGAGTCGACCTGGCACCTAAAGACCCGATCTCAAACCCAATCTTCGGTCAACCGAAGACTTTGTGGGCCACCAACCCCGAAATCTCGCGGTTCTGCGACCATATCGGCCCCACAGGGTCGGGAGTATCCTTGAGAAATGAGCATTTTGGTCACTGGCGGCGCTGGTTACATCGGTTCGCACGTTGTGCGATTGTTACAAAATCAAGGCGCTGAAACGGTTGTCGTGGATGACTTTTCGACTGGCATTGACCAGCGCATCGGCGCGTCAAAACACGTGCGACTGAACCTGGCCGCGCCAGGAGCTGAGGCGGCACTGGTCGACGCCATTCGCGATTACCAGGTCGACTCGGTGATTCATCTAGCGGCCCGCAAACAAGTCGGAGAGTCCGTCGAAAAGCCCGAGATGTACTTCGAGCAAAACATTGGTGGAATGGCCAATTTGCTATCGGCGATGCGCCAGACGAGCGTGACCAAGCTCGTGTTCAGTTCAAGCGCAGCAACCTATGGAATGCCCGATGTGGACCTGGTCTCGGAGGATCTTCACTGCGAGCCGATCAACCCATATGGCCAAACCAAGCTGATTGGTGAGTGGATGACCGCAAACGCAGCAAGAGCTTGGGGTTTGCGCGCAGCAAACCTGCGCTACTTCAACGTGGCGGGAGCAGGCTGGCCCGAACTTGCAGACACAGCGGTCATGAACCTGGTTCCGATTGTGTTCGCGGCTCTCAAAGCCGGCAACAACCCCAAGGTATTCGGCACCGATTACCCAACCCCCGACGGCTCTTGCATTCGCGACTACGTGCACGTTCTTGACCTCGCTGAAGCCCACATTGCAGCGCTCGACTACCTAGATCGCGACGAGCGCCCGCACGCCACCTTCAATGTTGGAACCGGTGTTGGTTCGAGCGTCCTAGAGGTGCTTGCTGAGATTCGCACAGTTTCGGGAATCGATTTCGACATTGACTTTGCTGCCCGACGCGCTGGCGACCCGCCCCGACTTTGTGCCGATGTCTCGCGAATTGCCGCAACCATCGGCTGGACGGCAAAGCGAAACCTTCACGACATCATCGAATCCGCTTGGCAGGCGGTTAGTCGCTAAATCGACCGGCCGCGATAAACAGCTCACCCGAACCAGCGAGAGAGAAGTGCCGGGCATCCTCTGACATGTATGCCGCCTCGCCGCGCGAAAGCTGAACGCTCTCACCGAGCGAATTCGTGACGCTGACCAAACCCGAAGTGCAAAGCAACACGCTGGGCTTGGCCAAACTAATCTCGGCCAACAGGTTCGCCGAAGACAGCGTAGCCCGATAGAGCTCGAAGTCATCGGCCTCGGTCTCGTAGGCCACGAGTCCGTGCGCGAGCTCGCGGGGCCTAACCAGTGGAACCGGCTCTGGTTCAAAATGCAGCACGCGCTCGAGTTCGGCCACATCTATGTGCTTCGGTGTCAGGCCTCCGCGCAAGACGTTGTCGCTGTTCGCCATGATCTCGATGCCGAGCCCCGAAAGATAGGCGTGAATGTTGCCGGCAGGCAAGTAAAGGGCTTCACCGGGTGCTAGCACCACGTGGTTCATCAGCAGGGCGATTACCACTCCAGGGTCGCCGGGATAGAGCTCGTTGAGTCTTGCGGCTAACTCGAATCGTGCGCTGAAGTCGGCCAATCCGCTGAGTTCAGAAATGAATCCGGTCAGGTCGCGGCCAGC
>CAZXFZ010000029.1:4859-9754 GCA_964640285.1 uncultured Rhodoluna sp. | reverse complement strand
GAAACCCCCGCTCTGTTGGATGAGTTCACCTTCCCGATGGATACCGTCAGGGCGGCCTACCCGTGGATCAAGTACACGCACAAGGGGCAGGTTGACTTGCCAAGGGGCATCCTGTTTCAGAAGTGCATCAAGTATCAGCCTTGCCGAACCCTCTATCTGCAAAAGCTAAAGGCAACTTCGGCCAAGGCAAACTCGATAAACCTGCCCGGTTTCATGGCTCAGGTGTCTACGGTGATTGGACCATACTCAAATGACAATGCCAAGGCCGAGCAGACCCGAAGCATCAGCTGGTTCAAAAAGCAGCAGACCGCAGTTACAGGACTCTTGAAGAAGTACAAAATTAAATAACCGAGCCCCGCAGTGACGCGGCTGGCTTGAAGCTAGCTAGCTCTTGCGCAGCAGCACGGTTTCGACCGAGTGCTCAGCTCCCTTGCGCAGCACCAACTTGGCGCGCGAGCGAGTCGGCTGAATGTTCTCGATCAGGTTGGGCAGGTTGATGGTTCGCCAGATTTCGTTTGCCCGGGCCAGAGCCTGCTCATAAGGCATCTCGGCATACCGGTGAAAGTATGAGGCTGGGTCGGTAAAAGCCGACTCCCGCAGTTTCTCAAAGCGGCCGATGAACCACGAGGTCACGTGTTCCACTTCGGCATCCACATAAATTGTGAAGTCGAAGTAGTCGCTCAGTGCAACCTCTTGACCAATGGCCGGTGGTTGCAGCACGTTGAGACCCTCGATGATGACGACGTCGGGGCTTTCGACCACAATCTTTTCGTTCTGCACGATGTCATAGACCAGGTGCGAATAGACCGGGGCCTCGACCCGCTCAGCGCCGCTCTTTAGGTCGGCCACAAACTTCAGCAGTGAGAGACGATCGTAGGATTCTGGAAAACCTTTGCGGTGCATGATGTTGCGTCGCTCGAGCTCGGCATTCGGGTGCAAGAAGCCATCGGTGGTCACCAGAGCAATCTTCGGCGTTCCCGGCCAGCGAGACAGAAGTTCGCGCAGCAGACGAGCAACGGTCGATTTGCCGACAGCCACCGAACCGGCGATTCCGATCACAAAAGGAACATTCTTGGCGCGCTCGCCGAGAAACTGTGTCTCGCGCTCGTGCAGGGTCTGAGTCGCCCCAACGTATAGGTTCAGAAGGCGAGACAGTGGCAGATAAACCTCGGTCACCTCGCGCAGGTCTAGGAAGTCACCGAGACCACGGATTTGTGCGATTTCGGCATCCGTCAGCGGGGTTTCGCTGTTGGTTGCCAGTGCCGCCCAGTCGGCGCGAGAAATCTCGACGAAAGGGCTCAGTGCGACGCTCACAAAGAGCCATTCTGCCCTAAGTCGAAGGTAAATTAGAACCTATGTGTGGAATCGTTGGCTATGTCGGCCCGAAGTCAACCCTTGAAGTTTTGCTAGGTGGACTTCGTCGTCTCGAATACCGCGGATACGATTCCGCAGGAGTCTCGGTCATTGCCCCCGGCGGTGGCCTTGAGACCCGCAAGAAGGCCGGAAAACTCGACAATCTGATTGCCGAGATTGACGCCCAACCGCTGCCTACCGCGCACATCGGAATCGGTCACACCCGCTGGGCGACCCACGGTGCCCCGACCGACGGCAACGCTCACCCGCACCTCGGTGGACCCGAGTCGAAGTTATCGCTGATTCACAACGGCATTATCGAAAACTTTGCCGAGCTCAAGGCCGAGTTGCTCGCCGAGGGAACCCGCTTCTCTAGCGACACCGACTCAGAGGTGGCCGCTCACCTGATTGCCCGCGAGTTTGCCGCAACCGGTGACCTGCCGTCAGCTTTTGCCAAGGTGGTCAACCGCCTGCACGGCGCATTCACGATTCTGGTCATTCACGAAGACCAGCCCGATGTGGTGTTGGCCGCTCGTCGCAATGCCCCGCTGGTGATTGGTCTCGGCGATGGCGAAAACTTCCTTGGCTCAGATGTCGCGGCATTCGTCGAGCACACGAAGCGCGCCATCAGCGTCGGTCAAGACGAGATCGTCATCCTGCGTGCCGATTCGGTTGAGGTGCGCACCTTCGACGGCAAGCCTGTGCACAGCGAAGAATTCACCGTTGACTGGGATGCCTCTGCGGCTAGCAAGGGTGGCTGGAGCTCTTTCATGGCCAAGGAGATTGCCGATCAACCACAGGCGGTCGCCGACACCCTGATGGGGCGTCTGGCTTCAGACGGCTCTGTTCAACTGAATGAGATGGACGGTCTGTCGCTGAGCGACATCGGTGCCATCGAGCGCATCGTGATGGTTGCCTGTGGCACCGCGAGCTATGCCTGTGACGTAGCGAAGTATGCGATCGAGAAGTTTGCCCGAATCCCGGTTCAGGTCGAACTTTCGCACGAGTTTAGATACCGCGACCCTATCGTTACTGCAAACACCCTAATCGTCGCGGTGAGTCAGTCGGGTGAAACCATGGACACCCTGATGGCTACTCGGTTCGCCAAAGAGCTGGGCGCCAAGGTGCTATCGATTTGCAACACCCAGGGTGCAACCCTCGCACGCGAGTCTGACGCGGTGATTTACACCCACGCTGGCCCCGAGGTCGCGGTCGCATCCACCAAAGCCCTTACCGCTCAAATCACTGCAGGCATGCTGTTGGCCCTCTGGCTTGCCCACGGCCGCAACGCAGCCGGTCGCCAAACTGTGCCGGTGGCCGAGCTAAAGCGCCTAGGCCAAGAGCTGCTCAAGATGCCGGCCAAGGTCAGCGAGGTAATCGACGAACTAGCCGTGGCAAAACAGTTGGGCAAGGACATGGCTAACGCAAAGTCGGTGCTGTTCCTTGGCCGCAACGTCGGTTTCCCGATTGCCATGGAAGGCGCCCTCAAGCTCAAGGAGCTCGCTTACATTCACGCCGAAGGATTTGCCGCGGGTGAACTTAAGCACGGTCCGATCGCTCTCATCGAAGAGGGGCAGCCGGTCATCGTGATTGTGCCAAGCCCTCGGGATGCCGATTCGCTGCATCCAAAGGTGGTCTCAAACATTCAAGAGATTAAGGCTCGTGGCGCACGGGTGATTGCCATCGCCGAAGAGGGTGACGACCAGGTTGGTCAGTATGCCGAGCACGTGATTTTCGTGCCGAAGAGCGAGAACATCTTCAGCCCGATTCTGACCGTGATTCCGCTGCAGGCTTTTGCGCTAGAACTTTCGACCGCTAAGGGCCTCGATGTAGATCAGCCTCGAAACCTAGCCAAATCGGTAACCGTCGAGTAGCCGATGGGCATCCTCGGAATTGGTGTCGACATCGTTGACATCGCGCGGTTCGAAGCCAAATTGGCGACGCCGGGACTTTCTGAGCGCCTGTTCACCGAGTCAGAACTCGAAGCCTCAACCAAAATTGCATCGCTTGCGGGCAAATTCGCTGCCAAAGAGGCAACCATCAAGGCCTTTGGCGACTCGACCGGGTTCAGCTGGCAAGACTTCGAGGTTCGCAAGGATGCCGATGGCAAACCGCAGATGCACCTGGCAGGTGCTGCCCATGCACTGGCCAATCGCCTGGGTGTCTCGCATTTGCACCTGTCGATAGCGCATGATGGAGGCGTGGCAATCGCCTATGTGATTGCCGAAGCTCGAGTGTTAGGAGGCGAAGTTGCGTGAACTAATCATTGATTTGGATGCAATCGCAACCAACCTCAAGACCATGACCCAGAGAGTCACCAGGGCAGACGGAACTCGCCCATTAGTGATGTGTGTGGTTAAGGCCGATGCCTACGGCCACGGAATGATTCCGGTGGCGCGCAAACTCGAATCGGTGGGTGCCGAGTACCTCGGTGTTGCCGATGTTTCTGAGGCACTGGCCCTGCGAAACGCTGGCATTGACCTTCCGATTCTCGCCTGGCTGCACTCACCGCGCGACAACTTTCACGCCGCACTGAACGCCGGCATCGAATTAGGCTTAGCTAATCTCGAGCAGCTTGAGCGCGTTGCGGCGGCCAGTGCCGCGACCGGGCGCGTTGGGCGCATCCACTTGAAAATAGACACCGGACTAGGCCGAAACGGATCGAGCGAGGCCGACTGGCCAGGCCTGCTAGAACGCACTCGTGAGCTTGCAGAAACCGGAACCATTCAAGCGGTCGGTGTTTTCTCTCATCTTTCTTGCACTTCAGAGGCAGACGACCTTCGCCAGATTCAGAAGTTCGAGGCCGCCGTCGAGCTCGCCCGAAGCAAAGGTGTCGAGTTCGAACTGCGGCACCTGACCGCAAGCGATGGCAGCCTCAACTATCCGCAGGCCACCTTCGACATGGTGCGAATCGGAGTCGCGCTTTATGGGTTGAGCCCATTCGTCGAGCACAGCTCTGCTGACTTCGGTTTGGTGCCCGCGATGACCGCAACTGCGCTAGTAGCGCAAACCAAGCGCGTGCCTGCTGGCCACGGGGTCTCATACGGTTATCTGCACACAACCACTGCTGAAACCACGCTCGCCCTGATTCCGGTGGGATACGCCGAGGGGCTGCCACGCAATTCCAGTGCGCGCCCTGGGGCCGAGGTTTCGATCAACGGGCAGCGCTTCGAGGCATCCAGCCGCATCGCCATGGATCAGTTTGTTATTGATGCCGGTGATGCCGATGTCTCGGTGGGCGATGAAGGAATCATCTTCGGTGACCCCAAGGCGGGGGTGCCGAGCGCGGATGACTGGGCTCGGGCCAGCGACTCAATCAACTACGAGATCGTGACGCGAATGGGTGGTCGCTTCAACCGCCGCTATCTCGGAGCGGCCGAGTAGTGAGTCTCGAAAACTTTGGGCGAGAGGTGCTTCGCCAGACGATTGCGACGCCCGAGCAGATGAACCAAGTTGGTGCCAAATTCGCAGGGCTCTTGCAGGCCGGCGATTTGGTTGTATTGACAGGGCCACTCGGAGCCGGCAAGACCACACTCACCAGG
>CAZXFZ010000029.1:3729-4842 GCA_964640285.1 uncultured Rhodoluna sp. | reverse complement strand
ATTGGAACGGTTTCTAGCCCAACATTTGTGATCGCCAGAACCCACAAGCGCGAAGGTTCGAGTGTGCCGCTCGTTCACGTCGATGCCTATCGGCTCAAGCTGCCCGAAGAGCTCGACGATCTTGGCATCGACTTTGAAAACTCAATTGTGCTGATCGAGTGGGGTCGTGGACTAACCGAGGGTTTGAGCGATAGCTGGCTCGACATAGAAATCGAGAGAGATCACAGCGGTGAGAGCGAAGAGCGTGTGCTAACCGTTTTGGCAAACGGCAATCGTTGGGCAGACCTGACTGCCACCGACCTGGCCATCGATTTGGCGGGGCAAGCCTGATGCGCATCCTCGCAATAGATACCTCGGCCGGCACCTCGGTAGCGCTGGTCAACGAGTCGGGCAATGCGCTCGCCGAATTCGAGAGTTCCGACATCATGCGTCACGCCGAAACCATCGGCACGGGCATCGCGAATGTTTTAGCGGCAGCGAGTGTTTCCGCTGAGATGGTGGATGCGGTTGCCGTGGGGCGAGGTCCAGCACCTTTTACCGGCTTGCGAGTTGGCCTTGCCGCAGCCGTAATGTTTGGAATTGGTCGCGGGATTCCGGTTTACGGAGTGGTCAGCCACGACGCTATCGCTCTCGCTGAGCTGAGCGGGAAGGATGCGGGCGACCAACCTCACCTGCTAGTGCTGACCGACGCTCGACGCAAAGAGGTTTATTGGTCGCTCTACTCGAGCAGGCTTTCCGGCACGACTTCGGGTGAGCAACTTGTGCGGCTAGAAGGCCCCGGAGTGCAAGGTTTGGGCGCGCTCGAAACTTCGTTCACCGACCAGCGGGTGAGCTACAGGCAGGCTTCGGCGCCGTGCACCGCGGCAAACCTGGCCCGAGTTCTGCTGGCTCAGTTGGCCGCGGGCAGCGCATCCCAAGATGTATCACCGCTTTACTTGCGGGCACCCGATGCGGTTCCACCAAAGCCGAAGCAGGTGAGCGGGTGACCTCGAGCAACCAATCATTGAAGCAGGCACAAGGCTTCAATTTGCGCCCCGCAGTCGAGAGTGACCTCGATGCCATCATGCTGCTCGAGATCGAGCTGTTCAACCGGCGCCTGATCGCAGGCATCGT
>CAZXFZ010000029.1:0-3719 GCA_964640285.1 uncultured Rhodoluna sp. | reverse complement strand
AGATCGAGTGCTTTGGCGCCGAGGCATGGTCGCGACAGAATATGCAGGCAGAACTCACCGAGTCGCACACCCACTATCTGGTGGCGCAGGATTCTGCCGGCACAATCGTGGGATACGCCGGTCTTAGCAAACTCGCAGGCAGCGAGCAGAGCGACATTCAGACCATCGCGGTCAGCCCGAGCGTCAGAGGCAAAGGCCTCGGCAAACTTCTCATGCGTGCCCTGCTGTCCGAGGCAGTCGAACTCCAAGCCACCGAGTGCTTCCTAGAAGTTCGCGCGGATAACCCAGTCGCCGAGGGGCTATATCGCAACCTTGGATTTGAACAGATCGACGTGCGCAAAAACTACTATCGCCCATCGGGGGTGGACGCTTTGGTGATGCGACTCAACCTTCGACGCTATGCACCGGTCGTGTTGGGCATCGAGACCTCTTGCGATGAGACCGGAATCGGAATCGTGCGCGGCAACCAGTTGCTGGCGAACATAATCTCAAGCTCTATGGATGAGCACGCTCGCTTCGGTGGTGTTGTGCCCGAGATCGCCGCTCGCGCACACCTCGAGGCGCTCCGCCCGACCATGACCAAGGCGCTCGAGGAGGCGGGCATCACGCTCGACCAGATCGACGCGATCGCCGTCACCAACGGCCCAGGTCTAGGTGGCGCACTGATGGTTGGTGTGGGAGCAGCAAAGGCGCTGGCAGTCGCTACCGGAAAGCCGATTTACGCAGTGAATCACCTGGTGGGTCACGTCGGCGTTGACGTTCTGGAGCGAGGCGAGCTGGAACTCCCAACCATTGCTCTTTTGGTTAGCGGCGGTCACACCTCGTTGCTGCTTGTGAGAAACCTGCTGGATGACGTTCAACTGCTTGGCGAGACCATCGACGACGCCGCCGGCGAGGCTTTCGACAAGGTGGCTCGCGTTCTGGGCTTGAAGTATCCGGGTGGCCCAGAGATCGATCGAGTCGCTGCCGAAGGTGACCCCAAGGCAATACGTTTTCCGCGTGGGCTAACCCTGCCAAAGGACATGGCCGAGCATCGATACGACTTCAGTTTCAGTGGTCTTAAGACAGCGGTGGCCAGACACGTGGAACTGGCCGAGTCGAAGGGCGAGGATTTCAGCACGGCCGATGTCGCGGCGAGCTTCAGAGAGGCGGTCGTCGATGTCTTGGTTAGCAAGGCAGTCAACGCTTGTCTGGATCACGGGGTGCCGAGGCTGCTGCTCGGCGGTGGAGTGGTCGCCAACCGTCGCTTGCGCGAGTATGCCGCTGAGCAGTGCGCGAAGCACGGCATCGAGCTGCGCATCCCTGCGTTTTCGCTTTGCACCGACAATGGGGCGATGATCGCGGCTCTTGGCGCGCAGCTGATTATGGCCGGCCGTGAGCCGTCGTCGCTTGAGTTTTCGGCAGATTCGACGCTTGCCGTAACCGACGTGCAATCGCTCTAGGCGCTCAGGTAAACCAGACAATCTTCGTAGTCGACATTCAGCCGTGTCACAGGTGGCTCTCAGACTTCACTGCTCGACTGTGTTCAGAACCACCAAGCATTCGTGCTTCGACGAAACCAATCGAGGCAATTTTGAAAGGATCAACCAAATGGCAAAGAACAACGAAGAAAACCTAGAGTCAACCTCGAACGCGGCTGCTGCCGCTGATGTCGCAACCGAAACCCCTTATGAGCAGACCCCAAAGACTCGTAAGCGCATCGATCTGACCGGCTACAACACTCTCTCAATCGTTTCGATTGCAACCGCTCTTACCGGTTTCGGCGCTGTTGCCGGTGTGATTACCGGTCACGTAGCGCTAAACCAGTTGAAGACGGATGGCAAGCAGGGCCGCGCCCTCGCACTTGCCGGTGTAATCGTGGGTTATGCAGGAATCGGACTTGCGATTCTAAGTGGCTTGGGCAAGCTCGCCCTGGGCATTTGGGGCATCAAGAACGGATACGGTCCAAGCCCATTCGGCGACTTTGACCACATGGACCGCCAGTTTGGTGGCTACAGTGACGGAGGCATGATGGGTGGTTTCCGTGTTGATGTAGATGGCGGTCAAATGGGCGGCCGTGGCTTCGGCGACGATGACATGGGCGGCATGATGGTTGACCCTAACCAGCCAGCTCCGCTACCTTCGGCCGAGACTGGAACCACCCAGGGCTAGCAGTCGCCTGCAGCCGCGGCTAGCAACTCTCTCTGCTAGTTCTCGGCCGCAAGACCCGATAAAGGTCTCGCGATGATGGCACGGTGAGCGTCGCCCACTCTGGTAATCACCAGAGTGGCGGCGTTTTCACCTTTTAAGGCGAGTTCTTTGCGCAGCTGCTCGGGAACCACATCCGCCCCGCGTTTTTTGATTTCAAGGATGCCCACACCGCGCTCACGCAGATATGCCTTGAGCTGTTTGCGGTCAAACAGCAAAACTTCAAGAACCTCGAAGCCGCGCAGCCAAGGTGCGTTGATTGGATGATCCGAAGTCAGGTAAGCAATCTCAGGCGCAATTAGCCGCAGGTCAAGTTGCGTTGCCAGCTCGGCTATCAGGTGCGATCGAATCACTGAGTTGTCTGGTTCATATAAATACTTGCCAAGTTCGCCGATGTCGGCTTGCATCGCCTCGTGGTTTGCACTGGTCAACTCATGCCTTTGACCATTTGTCACAAGCAGTGCTGATCGAGCCACTGATGGGCGTGCTACCGCGCCAAACCACAGTGTCAGTTCGACCAGGTCGCCGTCCACAGATATCCACTGTGCTTCGGCATCCTCGGGAATCGCATCGTGCGGGTGGCCGGGGCCAAGTTTCACCCCGGCTGGTTTGCTGTTTGCGACCTGCAGCACGAAGTCAAAGTTTGGCGAATACTCGTTTGGATCGAACTTTCTTCGCGCCTGTGCCCGCTTGGCTCCAGAAAGCTCTCGTCTGGCCGGATCAAGAAACAGGCCATCGAATTCGCTGAGGTCGACTTGTGTGACGTCGGCTTGGCGCACCTCGGCATTATCGAAACTGGCCAGGTTGTAGGTTGCTGCCGCTGCAGCGACTTCATCCATTTCGAATGCCGTCACCCGAATTCCCAGCGAGGCGAGGGCCATTGACTCGGTGCCAATTCCGCAACCCAGGTCAGCTATCTTGCTGAGTCCAGCGTCCCGAAATCTGCCGGCATGCAAAGCCGCAACTTGAAGGCGCGATGCCTGCTCCAACCCGTCTTCGGTGAACAGCATCGAGGATGCGAACTCGCCGAACTTTAGCCTTGCCCGCTTGCGCAGTTTCGCCTGCGTCAAAACCGCCGCCACTAGCTGGGCGTCGTGGCCTTTAGAACGCAACCGAGAAACAAGCCTCACCACATCGGCCTTGGCATCGAGCTCGCCCACCTCTGCCAGCAGCGAGCTGGCTTCGAGGTTCAAAAGTCGGGCAAATTCTTCACGGCGCACCAGATAAGGCTAGCAATCTCGCTGTTGGCGAACTTTTGGCACTCTGTTTGACCGACTGCTAATCGATAGCCTAAAGTTTTCATTAGCAAACACCGCCCGAGAGTGCTAACTCGACGGTTTTTTGGTGGATGCCGTCAACCCAGTTGATTCACGATTTTGAAGAAGAGGTCAAAATGTCGGTTTCAATCAAGCCGCTTGAAGATCGCATTGTTGTTCGCCCAGTCGAGGCCGAGCAGGTAACCGCATCGGGTCTGGTTATTCCAGACACCGCAAAAGAGAAGCCACAGGAGGCCGAGGTTATCGCTGTTGGTC
>CAZXFZ010000028.1:6714-9907 GCA_964640285.1 uncultured Rhodoluna sp. | reverse complement strand
CGGTTACTCGACCTCGAAAAAGTGCTGATTCGTGGACGCGCCGCAGCCAAACCTCACACGGCAGATCGAGCCCTCGCACCAGCGAATCGAATGAAAAGTCACTGGCGCGCAGTTCAACAATCTCGGCACCGCCAATGGATTCTGGGATGAAGTCGGCTATGGCACAGAACCTGATCAACGCCCAGTAACCCAAGGTCTCATCGAAGCCGGCTATGCAATCGGACCCGATTGAGGCGTGAACCAGTTTCTGCGTTAGGCGCGGGGTTTGGCCTGGAATCGCAAGCTTCGATTGCAGTGTCACCGAAACTGCGCTCGAAGAATACTGGGATGCGTTTGCGCGTTGACGCAGTTGCAACGCCTCAAACTTCGCTTCAAGTTCTTCAAAGAGGTCGTCGAAATCCATTCGGTTATTTTGGAGCAAAAAAGCCGACCGAAGCCTAGTTATCCACAGGCTGTGTTTCAAGTCTTGTATTCGTAATTAGCCCTGTATTTGTATTACTTCAACCCGAAAGACTTCGGGTATGGAGATAAGGGTGGGTGATTCCATTGGCAACGAAAATTGCAAGCAACTCTGGAGAGAACAGAAACCGCAGAGGCGGGCACCAGAGCAGCTTCGAAATTGAGGAACTGTTCGGAAGGCAGTTTCACACCAACTTGGAGTTGGGCAAACCAGACGAACAACTTGTCATGCTGGCTAAGGGGGCAATCGAAGTCATAGCCGGCTCAAGAGACATCAGTCAGCTTTCACCTTGGCTGAGTGAAGACCTCTATTTGAGGCTTCGCGATCGTGCCGCTCTGGCCAACCAGCAGCGTGGTGCTAAAGGTGATCGACCGAGCAGACCGAGTTTTGAGCTCGCTTCGCTGAAGTACCAATCTCCCCAGGATGGGGTTGTTGAAGCCGTCGTTCTGCTTCGAGGCATCACGAGGGTACGCGCAGTGACGGTTCGACTTGAGGGATACAACAGCCGCTGGCGAGCAGTCAATCTCTCGGTCTTATGACGACAACGGCTGTTCTTGTGACGGCCAAAAACAAGTTTGGCCGCACCCGGACTGGGTGCAGCCAAACTTTCCTAAGAAGGTTTAGTTCTTGAAGAACGAGCTTCCCTGCTGCCCTGGCTGAGGCTTTTGGGTCGCCGCAGGGTTTGGTGCAGGAGCAGCCTTGCGCTGTGATTCCTTGTGGACTTCGGCGTCGCCGTCTTCGGTTGGAGCACTGTAGGTCAGCTCGGTTGGCTGAACCGGTGGTGCCTGCTGAACCTGAACTTCAACATTGAAGAGGTACTGGATCGATTCTTCACGAATCGCACCCATCATCTCTTGGAACATGCCATAACCCTCGCGCTGGTACTCGACCAGTGGGTCACGCTGCGCCATGGCACGAAGGCCAATTCCCTCTTTGAGGTAGTCCATCTCGTACAGGTGGTCGCGCCACTTGCGGTCAACCACCGAAAGTACGATTCGGCGCTCAAGTTCACGCATCGCGATCTCACCGATTTGCTCGGTGCGACGCGCATACTGAATTGTGGCGTCTGAGACGAGCTCGCGGGTCAACCAGGCCTTAGTGAGTCGGGCACGGTTGCCAGCTTCGCTGAGCACCTCACCGATCTCGATGTTGACCGGGTAGATCGTCTTGAGTTCGGCCCACAGAGCATCGAGGTTCCAGTCACCGCCACCGTTGTCGGCCAAGTGCTGGTCAACGATGGTTGCGATTACCTCGCCGAGGAACTCCTCAACACGACCCTTGATGTCATCACCCTCGAGGATGTGACGGCGGTCACTGTAGATTGCCTCGCGCTGGCGGTTTAGCACGTCGTCATACTTGAGAACGTTCTTGCGGATCTCGGCGTTGCGGCCTTCAACCTGAGTCTGTGCGCTCTGGATTGCGCGGCTAACCACCTTTGACTCGATTGCCATCTCGTCAGGGACCGAAGTGCGGTTCATGATCGAAGCAGCAGCGTTCGAGTTGAACAAACGCATCAGGTCGTCGGTCAACGACAGGTAGAAACGCGATTCACCCGGGTCACCCTGACGGCCGGCACGACCGCGCAGCTGGTTGTCAATGCGACGTGACTCGTGACGCTCGGTGCCCAGAACGTAGAGGCCACCGACTTCGAGCACACGCTCTGCTTCAGCGGCAACCTCGGCCTTGATCTTTTCAAATTCGGATGCCCAAGCGGCCTCGTACTCTTCTGGGTTCTCGTCTGGGTTGAGGCCACGCTTGGCAAGTGCATCAACGGTCAAAAACTCGGCGTTACCACCGAGCATGATGTCGGTGCCTCGACCGGCCATGTTGGTTGCGACGGTGACGGCGGCGAAACGACCGGCCTGCGCCACGATTGCAGCCTCGCGAGCGTGGTTCTTTGCGTTTAGAACCTCGTGGCGAACACCTGCCTTGGCGAGCAGCTTGCTGAGGTACTCGCTCTTCTCAACCGAAGTGGTACCAACCAGAACAGGCTGGCCCTTCTTGTGGCGCTCAGCGATGTCAACTACGACCTGCTGGAACTTGACCTCTTCGTTCTTGTAGATCAGGTCTGGTTGGTCAATGCGAATCATCGGCTTGTTGGTTGGAATCGCAACGACACCCAGTTTGTAGGTGCCCATGAACTCGCCAGCTTCAGTCTGAGCGGTACCGGTCATGCCCGAAAGCTTGTTGTAAAGGCGGAAGTAGTTCTGCAGCGTTACGGTTGCGAGGGTTTGGTTTTCGGCCTTGACCTCAACGCCTTCCTTAGCCTCGATGGCCTGGTGCACGCCCTCGTTGTAGCGACGACCAGGCAGGATACGACCGGTGTGCTCATCGACAATCAGAACCTCACCGTTCATGACGACGTAGTCCTTGTCGCGCTTGAACAAGGCCTTGGCGCGAATCGAGTTGTTCAGGAACGAAATCAGCGGGGTGTTTGCCGATTCGTAGAGGTTTGAAATGCCCAGGTAGTCTTCAACCTTTTCGATTCCCGGTTCGAGAATTCCGATGGTGCGCTTCTTCTCGTCTACCTCATAGTCGATTACCGGCTCGAGCATCTTGGCAATCTTGGCGAATTCAGCAAACCAGCGGTTTGCATCGCCCGAAGCAGGTCCCGAAATAATCAGCGGAGTACGAGCCTCGTCGATCAGAATCGAGTCAACCTCGTCAACGATTGCGAAGTAGTGACCGCGCTGAACCAGATCAGCTTTGTCCCAGGCCATGTTGTCGCGAAGG
>CAZXFZ010000028.1:0-6704 GCA_964640285.1 uncultured Rhodoluna sp. | reverse complement strand
TCGTTGTTGGTGCCGTAGGTGATGTCGGCGAGGTACTGCTCGCGACGCTCTGCTGGAGTCTGGCCGCCGAGGATGCAGCCGGTGGTCATGCCTAGAGCGCGATAAACGCGTCCCATGAGGTCTGACTGGTATGAAGCAAGGAAGTCGTTGGTGGTAACCACGTGAACGCCGCGAGCTGGGATGGCATTTAGGTATGCGGCGGTCGTTGCCACCAGAGTCTTGCCTTCACCGGTCTTCATTTCGGCGATGTTGCCTAGGTGCAGTGCCGCACCACCCATGAGCTGCACGTCAAAGTGTCGCATTCCCAGGGTTCGCTTGGCGGCTTCGCGAACCGCCGCGAACGCCTCGGGCAGCATGTCGTCAAGCGATTCTCCGGCAGCGTAGCGCTCGCGGAGCACGTTGGTCTCGTTCTTCAGCTCTTCGTCGCTGAGCCCGACAAATGAATCCTCGAGGGCGTTGATCGAGTTGGCGTAGTTGCGCAACTTAGCAAGGATTCGGCCTTCGCCGGCTCGCAGAAGCTTGTCGATGATTGATGCCAAGATGTGCTCCGTAATCGTGTTCAGATACCGTCTCAATCCTACGGCAACGACCCCCGACAGTTGCCTGCGGGGGTCGCTTGCCAGTGGGCTTTCGCCGACAGCGCAACAGGGTCGTTTAGCGCTCTAATCCAAGGAAATGACGCCGTAGTTCCAGCCTTTGCGACGATAAACGACGGCTGCTTTTTCGGTCGATTCGTCGATGAACATGAAAAAGTCGTGACCGACCAATTCCATCTGGTCAATGGCCTCGCTTACCGACATCGGAACAGCTTTGAATGCTTTGCGGCGAATCACGATTGGGTTGCCTGAATTTCCCGATTCATCTGCCTCGGCGATGGCTTCTTCAGAGGATTTGCCGAGCAACAAATCTGCGGGAGCGCCGTGAACATCCAGGCCAGCAAAGTCGGATGCAGTGAGTTCACTCGTGCCGGGCGAACCGTGACGCCCATGGTGAACTTTGCGTTTGTCTGCGGCTCGGCGAAGACGCTCGGTCAGCTTGTCAAAAGCCACATCAAAGGCGGCAAACTTGTCTCCGGCGTGAGCCTCGGCTCGCACCACGTGTCCCGGCTCAACCACCGTAAGTTCAACCTGATCCTCGGGCCCATTCTTGCGCGAATGCTCGTGTCGGGTGATTTTTATTTCGAAGGTTTGGGGTTTGTGCGTCAGCTGCTCGACTTTGTGAACGCGGTCCGCAACGTATTCGCGGAATCGATCCGAAACCGTGAGGTTTCGGGCTTGGATTTTGGTTTCCATAGTTACCTCCGTTTTGGGACATGCCCAGGTTTCGGGCGACTTTGCCCTGCACCCCGCCGGTGAAAGTAACCAGTTCCACCGAACTGAGTGTGAAGCAAAGTTATACCCATTTGGGTTTTGAAATGTCGGTTTTCAGCAAAGTTTCAGCGAAAGTCAAGAAACCGAGACAGCTGAGTGAGGATGCGCCGAGCGCACGGGCGGCCTCGGCGATGGTCGCGCCGGTCGTGACCACATCGTCGATGAGCAAGGCGCGACCCTCAAGTTGCAGCGCCGGCGCGCGCAAGACCATCGACCCCTCAAGATTTTCGCGCCGCTCTTGTGAGGTCAGGCCGCGCTGGTCGGCAACGTTTTTGCCAAACTCCAGCGCGCGCCCAACCTGAATCGAGCCGAAGCCGGCAGACCTGAGTGTTCGTGCGATTTGTTTTGCCCAAAGGTGCGCGGGCACGAAACCGCGTTTGCGCATGCCGTGCGGTGTTGACGGCACTGGCACCAGGTAGAGCTTCGAGGTGGCATCCTGGGCAAATTCAACAGCATCCAAACTGCCCCGCTGCTGGGCTGCCAACCCGTCAACAAACTTTGCCAGATGATCACTTGCGGCCTTGACTATTGGCCGAATGAGGGCTGTTTGCCCCCGCTCCTTTATTGCGCTCAAAATGGCGGCAGACGATGAGTTGAATTCGGTTAGGGCAAGACCCTCGAGCTGCTGCTCGCGCAGCACCGAGTGAGGGAGCAAAAGGTCTTTGGCGCAGGCTTCGCAAAGGTTTGCTGGGGGTTCGGCACAGAAGACACAAAACCCTGGCAGCAAGTAATCGATAAGACTCACCGGCCAATTTCACCGAATACTGGTGCTTTGAGTCGCTCTACAAATTGAATCTGTGGATAAACGGCTAGAAGCCGGACTGCTGAGCCACCTGAACTGCATCCTCGACCAGGATCCAGCCGGTTGATCGGTGTCTGTAGAGCTCGCCAAATTCGGTCAATCCATAGAGCTCTCCGGCAGCCCCGCCCAAGATATCGACTATGTCGGTTGTGTTCGCAATTAGCACGGTGTCGGCGCCAATCACGCTCTTGTAAACGCCTCCGGCGGTGGTTTCTGGGTTCAAGGCAAGAACCAGAACCTGAGTCTCACCCGACCAAGCAATCGACTGCGGATTCTGAATGGTTGTGCCTATGCGAATCGGATTTCCGAGCCTGATCGGCTTGCCATTCTCGTCTCGCACGATGCTAGAAACCAACACCTGATTGCCACTCGGCGTCGCGACCAAAGCTGCCAAACGTGAACCCTCGATGCTGATTGAAATTTCGACTCGATTAGCGAGGCTTAGCCAACCCGCTGCAAGCTCTGAAACCTCGCCCTGCGGCGAGACAATCCTGATGTATGAGCCAGCCGCGACGCCAGTTGACCAAAGATAGTTTTGGCGGTCGAAAACAGGGCGAATCAACTTTGTCCGGGCGTCAACTAAAACTGGCTCCTTGCCAAAATCGGTCAGCGAGGTCTCATAGACCCCGTTTGCTGCCTTGAGCGCCAGGCGAGATTCGTCGGCCGATAGTGCAAAGTCCGTGGCCACATAGTTGGCCAGCAGGCTAGGCACCTTGGCGAAGCTGGCCGGGTTCGCACCTGAGAGGTGAGTAAATCCATTGAGCCCGATAACTACGGGCGATACTCCCGCCGACGGATTCGCTTCGAGGGTCAAGTCAGCTATTACCTGTGGCGATCGTTCGACCAAAATCTGAACCGAGGTTACGTTTGGCAACTGTCGAAGGGTCGCCGATATCTGTGCCTTCAAATAGGTTTTTGCGGTGGCAGAAAGACTCAGGGTTTTAGCATTCAAATCCACCGAAGCTATTCCGTTAGCCACCGTCACCGCGGCCAAAGACAGTTTTGTTCCAGCAGGAATTGCCGTCACGACCGCATCCTGAAGCCACTCGCTTGGTCCAACCAATAACTCGGTGATCATGCGCGTCGAAGTGGATGCCCTGGACGGGAACCAACGCAAATCAGGCACCAGATGTTTGAGTTGCTTGTCGAAGAAATAGAGCGAGTAGGACTGGAAAATAACATCAAAAACTGGTCGAATCAGCACCGTTAGGTTAGGGGCGTCATCGATGCGCCACTCTCCTGCCTCCTCGACCAGGGTTATGTATAAGTTGCGCTCTTCGTCAGGTGACGCGATGGTGTAAACACCGTTGGCATCGACCTTCGACTGCAGTTGCACAACCACCTGCGAGCGATTCTCGGCCAAGAAGCTAATGCCCGGCTTGCCCTGTTGAACGAGGGTCTCTTCGTTCGGTTTCCACTTCTTTGCGAAGTCGCGCGAGAGGTATTGGCGAGCCACTGCGTAGTCATCCTGGGGGCCGGTGCCGGCGTTGAGGAACCCTCGAATGATTTCTTCTTGCGATGCGCCTTGGCTAGGTGGGTTCGGCGAGTAATACAGGTCTTCGTTTGAGAGCCCGCCACCGATGTACTGACCCTGTCTCACCTCGCTCGAGGTTGGAATTTGCGCGCATGCTGCCGTGCCCAGCACCGCAACCAACCCGAGAACCGAGGCCAAGAATCTGAGGATGCGCTTCGCCTTAGACATCGGCATCCTCCCCTGAACTGTCAACCGGCTTCAGCGATGCTGGTCGAGTAGTCGGCGGCAGCGGCAGCGGCGAGTCTGTGAACATTTGCCCGGCTTTGCGCGGCAGGGTGAGCCTGAAGGATGCGCCTTCGTTCGGCTTCGCCCAAACCTGCAGCCAACCGTTGTGCAGGTTGGTGTCTTCGAGCGAAATTGCGAGTCCGAGTCCGGTGCCCCCGGTGGTTCGCTTTCGCGCTGGGTCGGCACGCCAGAATCGATCGAACACCCGGTCAAGCTGTTCTCGGGTCATGCCGATGCCATAGTCGGTGACGCTCACGGCAACTGCTTTGTCGTCGGCGCCTACGCAAACCAAAATAGGCTTGCCCTCACCGTGCTCCACTGCGTTGGCCAGCAGGTTTCGCAGCAATCTTTCGATTCGGCGGCTGTCCATGTCGGCCTCGACTGGACCGTTCGGCAATTCGATCTCGATCTTCGAACCCTTGCTGACTGCCAACGGCTCGATGGATGCGATTGCCATACCGACGACACCGTTTAGGTCTTGTTGCTCAAGGTCTGCGATAACCGCACCGGCGTCGTAACGAGAAATCTCGAGCAGATCGTTTAGCAGAACCTGGAACCGATCGATTTGGTCGTTCATCAGCTCGGCCGAGCGCTTTGCTGGCCCATCCAAACTTTCACGCTGGCTGAAGATGACATCGCCCGCCAACTTGATGGTGGTCAATGGGGTTCTGAGTTCGTGCGAAACGTCGGATACGAATCGCTGCTGCATTGTGGATACCTTGCTCAGCTTGTCGATTTGCGTTCTGAGCGCCTCGGTCATGCGGTTGAATGAGCGGGCAAGTTGCGCAATCGCATCCTCGCCCTGTTCGGTGAGTTTGCGGTTCAGGTCGCCCGCCGCAATCTCTTCGGCAACCTGTGCCACCTGTTGAACCGGGCGCACGATTCGGCGGGTGACGAACCAGCTGATGAACGCGATGATCAACATTGTGATCAGACCACCGACAACGAGGGTTGCCTGAACAAAATCGAGAGTCTGCTGCTCACCGATCAGGTCAAAAACAAGGTAAATCTCGTATGAGCCGGCCACCGGAATCGTGATTGGGGCACCAACCACCAGGCCAGGATGCACCGATCCGTTTGAAGCTGGGATGGCGACGGATTGATAGGTGAGCTGGCCGTTGGATGCCCTGACCTTTTCGCGAAGGCGCTCATCGAAGAGCGAGGTCGAAAGGTCTGCCGAGATCGGACTCTGCAGAATCAGGGCGCTCGATTGCCCAGGGCTTCGCAGCAGAGCGACTTTTCGACTCTCGGCGGTGCCTGTGTTTTCAAGGTTCGGAACCACTGAGTTCACCAGCGTCTGCAGGGCAATTTCATCGCTTGCAGTTGCCGCCGAGAACGTGTTTTGAACCTCGATGAAAGCGCGCTCTGATTCACCTAAAACTTGATTCAATCGGGTGTTAAAAAGTCCCGAACCGATCGAATAACTGAGGAAACCGCCAAGCAGAACCAGCGCCACGGCACTGAAACCCACGGTCGCAGTTACGGCACGCAGCTGAAGCGACCTGCGCAGCAGATCGATGCCCGCTCGGAAGAGTTTTTTGGGATTCACAAAACTTATTGGACAGTGCCGGCTTTGTAGCCGATGCCTCTCACCGTCGTCACAATCTGTGGGTTGTCTGGGTCATCCTCGATCTTCGATCGAAGGCGCTGAACGTGGACGTTGACCAAACGGGTGTCTGCCTTGTAGTGGTAGCCCCAAACGGTCTCTAGCAGCATTTCGCGTGTGAAAACCTGCTTTGGCTTCAAAGCGAGCGTTAGCAGCAGGTTGAATTCGAGTGGAGTCAGTGAAATCTTCTCTGAACCGCGACGAACCTCGTGACCGGTGACGTCGAGCTCGAGTGGGCCGATGCGCACGAGGTCGGTTGCCTCAGCTGCAAGAGGACGAAGGCGAGCGTTGATTCGAGCAATCAGCACCACAGGATCGAATGGCTTTACGACGTAGTCATCAGCGCCGGCCTCGAGTCCGCGAACCACGTCATCCGCATCGCTCTTGGCGGTGAGCATGATGATCGGAGTGCCCGCGACCTGACGAATCTCTTTGCAGACCTCAATGCCGTCTTTGCCGGGCAGCATCACATCGAGCAAAACCAAATCAGGCTTGGATGCGTTGAACGCGGCGAGCGCGCCTGAGCCGTCGTCGCAGTAGTGCACCTCGAATCCGCCAGATTGGAGGACGATGCCAACCATTTCGCGAAGGGCGTTATCGTCGTCAACGACCAGAATCTTGTGTGCCATAACCACCTCGGCTAGTTAGTAGCGGTAGTGCTCAACCTTGTACGGACCACTCTCTGATACACCAATGTAGTCGGCTTGCTCAGGAGTGAGTTGGGTTAATTCAACACCAAGTGCCGCAAGGTGCAAACTCGCAACTTTTTCGTCGAGGTGTTTTGGAAGAACGTAAACCCCAGTCGGGTATTGCTCAGTCTTGGTAAACAGTTCGATTTGAGCGAGAACCTGGTTGCTAAACGAGTTGCTCATCACGAAGCTGGGGTGACCGGTGGCATTGCCGAGGTTCATTAGACGACCCTCGCTCAAAATCAGCACCGATCGGCCGTTTGGCAGACGCCACTCGTGAACCTGCGGTTTGATCTCGATCTTGGTGACGCCAGGCATCTTGGCAATTCCGGCCATGTCAATCTCGTTGTCAAAGTGACCGACGTTCGCAATCACCGCGAGGTGTTTCATCTGGGTCAGGTGTTCGGGGCGAATGATGCCGGCGTTTCCGGTGGCGGTTACGAAGATGTCAACCTGATCGATGACGCTCTCGAGACGT
>CAZXFZ010000027.1:0-10133 GCA_964640285.1 uncultured Rhodoluna sp. | reverse complement strand
TCAAGGCGACGATCATCTCGGGCTTGTGGTTCGCATCCTTGTAGTTTCGATTCGAAGCCTGCAAAGGTATGCCCAAGGCGTTCTCGCGCTCGAAGCCCTCGCGCGCCTGTTCGAGGTTTGGATGCGCCTGAATCGATAGGGGCGAATCGGCGGCCAAAATCTTAAGCAGAAAACTCAGGTTCTTTCCGATTACCTGCCCAAGCGTCTTGCCCTCGTCGCCGTCAACTAGAGTGGGCCAGCCAGGATGCGTTCCAAACCAGACCTCGGCCATCGGGTGCCCTGTTTCAGCCACGCCAAAATAGTCGGGAATCAGGGTTTTGGACCCCCATGCGTAATCGCGCGGCTGATTGTGAAGTTTGATGATCATGCTGCCTCAAGCCTATTTGGTCACAAAATAGACTGAACCCTATGTCTACTTTGACCCAGCCGATTCGTGTGGTGTTCAACACACGCGAACCCGGCTACCGGTTTCGAACCTGGGTCGCCTATGTCGCCGTCTTCACGCTTTTCGCGGGCGATGCGGTTCGCTACACAATTGGCTGGTGGGGCTGGGGTGCCCTGTTGGCTGTTCTTGCAGCTTGCTCATTCACACTGTTCTTTAGATCAAAAAAAGCCGGACACGAAGGCCCCCTGACCTGGTTCAAGCGCATCCCTGGCACCCTATACGCACTGATCGGCTGGATGGGTTTGAGCATTATCTGGTCAAACTACTCCGCGATTTCTGCCGTGGCCCTCTTGTCGCAGGCGGCCACCACACTGTTTGCGCTGTTTTTAGCCGGCATGTTTTCTTGGCGTCATCTGCTTCGAGTTTTTGGAAACAGCATTCGCGCAATTCTGGTGCTTTCGTTGATTTTCGAGTTTGTGGCCGCGGTTGTGGTTCGAGGTCCGATTGCCCCAATTTTCGGAAACTACGAGGGCGATAAGCCTCCCGCTGCCGATTATTACTGGACTAGGGCGCACCTTTTTGACGGCGAACGCGTGCAAGGCATAGTTGGCAATGCAAACCTTCTTGCCTACGTGAGCTTGGTAGGCCTGGTTATCTTCGCCGTCGAGTATGCGATCTGGGCCGGGCCTCGCTGGCTCAGCGCATCGAGTTTTGCGCTCGCAGCACTCTGCTTCGGGCTTGCCAAATCGGCCGGTGTGACATTTGCTCTGGCTGCAGTTGCGGTGTCTGCATTCGTGTCGATTGCTGCCGAAGGTAAACCGAAAGAAACCAGACACAGGTACTACCGATTTGCCTGGTTTTCGGCAGGAATCGTTGCGTTTTTCATTTTGGTCTACCGCGCCGAAGTGTTTGACTTCTTCGGCAAGAGCCCAGACATGACCGGCCGAAGCGGCATCTGGAAGCTGGTGCTCGGGCTGATCGCAGACCGCCCAGTTCTGGGTTGGGGCTGGATCAGCCACTGGGTGCCTGGGGTGGAACCTTACGCCGGACTGGTTGTGCTCAACGGTGTTCCCTACTATCAGGCGCACAACGCATACCTCGATGTCGTGCTTCAGTTGGGTCTGATCGGCGGCGCGATTTTCGCATCCTTGATTCTGGTGACCTTCATCAAGATTTGGCGATTGGCTGTGCGTCACACCAGCGCGCTCTATCTATGGCCGATACTCGTGTTTGTTGGAATCTTGGCTCAGAACCTGACCGAGAGCAGGATGCTGATTGAGATCGGCTGGGTTTTGCTGACGCTGTTTGCGATCAAGGCAAATGAGCCGAGTGACGCTCTAGAACCCAAGGGTCGAACTCCTAAAAGAGTTCGTTTGCTCTATCAAGGTCTTCTGCGAAATCTATCTCAACCGCGTAAAGATCGCTGATGTCGACCGCCTTGAATTTCAAGGCATCTAGTTCGATGGCTAGTTCGATTCCGCGCTCGAAATAGTCTTGCTCACCCACCTGCTCGAGTCGTTCGATGAGTTTGCTCTTGTCTTTTCCTGACACGAAGTTGATTCCGACAGCCTCACCCAAGCCGCCCGACACTGTCTTCGAGAGCTCTTTGATAAAGCCGGCTAGATCAAGCGTGTACTTGACCTCCTCGTCGCTCACCTTCGAAGTGTTCACGACAACGAACGATTGGTCTTCCTCGATTAGTGGTGTAACTCGGTTGAGCACTTGAGGGTCAAAAACTACATCGCCGTTGAGCCAGAGCACGCCACCGTCAGGTGCGGCACGCAGAGCCTTGAGCAGACTCTTTGAGGTGTTGGTCTGGTCGTAATACTCGTTGTAAACGAAGGTCGCTTCTGGAAAGCGCTCGATGATTGCCTCGAGCTTGTAGCCGACAACAATCAGAACTCGGTAGGTTTCACCGAAAGCCGACTTCAGGTTGTCGAGCTGCTGTTTCATGATCGAGCGACCATCGCGAAGCTCGGTTAACGGCTTAGGCAATGGGCGAGCCAAGCGAGTGCCCATGCCAGCAGCGAGGATTACAACCTGTTTAGACATGCGACTAAGTCTAGGGAATGACCAGAACTTGGCCGACCCTAATCGTGTCGCTGGTCAGGTTGTTTGCTGTCTTGATCGCATTCACCGTGACGCCAAATTGGTTAGCGATGCGTGTGAGGGTATCTCCGCTAACGACTGTGTATCGACGAACAGTAGCCGTCGGACTCGGCGTGATAGTGGGGCTTTGTGTAGCCGTTGGAGTGGCTGTAGCCGTTGGAGTGGCTGTAGCCGTCGGGCGAGGCGTTGCCGTTGCGGTTGGACGCGGAGTCGCAGTTGGCGTTGGGTTCGATGTGCTTGGGCTAGGAGTGGCTGTTGGGGTTGGGTCAACAACCGTGGTGCCAGCCTTTCGTCCGGTCGGAATCAAATCGGCGAACTGCTGGGTCACTGTGAGTGCGGCAAACGAGGTCATCGGAGTCTGGTTCTGCAGCGCCTTGTAAGCCGCAAAACTGCCCACTAGCTGCTTGCGACCAGCGGTAATCAGCCAGTAGTTCTTGTCGGGAGTGCGAATGAATCTGCCAACCTGCTGTTCGGATTTAGTGAGGGTCGCACACGTGAGTTCACCAACCGGCGAGGTTGGCCCTGGATAGATAGCCGCGATTGCGGGATCAATCGGATAAAGCACACCGGCATTGACCAAGTAGCTCTTCTCGTTGCAAAGCAGCTTGAAGCCCGTGAAGTTTGCTATGCGGGTGTAGCCCTTGAGCTCGGCCACCGAGACCGCGCGAGGAGTCACCCGACCGTTGACTGCCAAGCCGAGCGCGAGTGCCTGGTTGTTGTCTGGAATCAGCAGCAACTTGGTGTGGTCAACCACCCAGTACATCGCCGAGCGACCTCGATCGGTCAGCGCTCCCTGCACGAGTGTGCCTGGCGGCAGAGCCAAGCCTCCAAGCACTATTTGGTTCATCGCGCTTTCGGTCAAAACCTGGGTAGTGGGTGTGCCTAACTGCGGCGCTAGTTTCACACGGTCGGCGGTGGTCTTGATCAATTGCCGCGACCCAGCTCGAACAAAGAACAGTGATCTGTCGGCGGTGGTTCGAACAAACGCCGGTGCCGTCAGGGCTGTTGGCAAGGTTGCGATTCGATTGAAAAGGGCGTTTGGCAAAGTTGGCGGCTCTTCGACAAACTCATCTGGGTTGGTTACCTCACGCTTGCCAGCCGACGTTAGCAGCCAGGTCTTGCCCGACTCATCCTGCACAAAGTTCAATACCGGCACCTTGCTCGCCGAGGTGCTGAGCCCAGCCGTTGACATGGTTCCAGTCGTGGGTTCAAACCACGGAGCTAGGTTGAGGTCTTTGGCTACCGCCGTAGGAAGTTCGTAGGCGAGTCCATCCAAGAAGATGTTCGGATTCTTGGTGTCGCGATTTACAAACATGGTCGCGTTCTTTATTACCGGAGGACCCCACGGCAAGTAGTTGAATGCGCCAATTCGCAACGCAGTCGAGATTTGCGGCAGCGAAATTCCGTTGGCGGTTGCCGATGCGGCATCCAAGATTTCGCGTTTGAAGCCACCAGAGATCAGATAGCTGTCTGAAGCCTCGCCGGCCACATAGGCCGAGACCGGGCCTCCATCGGCCAGAGCCGCCAGCTGGGATGCCGTTAGCTGAACCGCGAGGTCACAGGTCAAGCCAAAGTTAGTGACTTGGCCACAGTCGTTGAAGGTGAACTTCTTGCCACCATCAACGAAGAAGTAGCGGTTTACCGCAGACTTCACGAGCCTGCCGACATTGCCAGCCTCTGTAAAGGTGGCCAGGTAGTCATCACTGATGACGCCCAGGGGTCCAAGCGGTGCAAGTGCCTTTAGAACCGCTGGGTCAGTGACCTTATAGCGGTTGTTATCAACAATCAGGTAGGTGTCGCTGGTCTTGCTTTTCAGCAAGAATCCACCTGCGACAGGGTCGCCGAACCAGTCGGTGTAGAACCGCCAGAAGTTTCGGTTTCCGTATGCGCTGCAGGAATCGCCGGTGCCATAAAGGTTGCGCAGCGCTGCATCATTTGGCTGATAGGGCGTGTAGTAGTAGAGCGAGGCTGTTGCCTGGCTCTTGATCAGAACAGGCTTTGAGCCACAGGATGCGTTTGGGTGAAAACGAATGTTCGAGGTGCGGCCGACCTTCAGATAGGTGAATGATCCGCGAGGGTCGCCGTACCACTGGAACTGCCCTGCGCCGTAGTAGAGCTGGTTGAACAAGCCAGCCTTAACTCGACCGCACGAGTTATTCGGATCGATATCTGGGCAGGCATAACCGAGAGCGGCTCGATACATTCGCTCAGTTGGGTTGGCCGCTTGAATTAGCCCCTGCTCTTTCTGCAGGGTGACGATAAGAACGCGAGGGTTGATCTTGCAGGCACGCGCAACGTCATAGATGATCTGGGCCGCGGTCTGGTCTTTCTTTGCTGGCATAGCTTCGCAACGGCCGTCTTCGCCATCCTTTGCAGGGGTGTCCATGATGTAGTTTCGAATGCACTTGGGGCCGCCGTCTCCGTCGCGACAAACCGGCACTTTGCTTTCGAGGAACCGCTGGATGTCGGCCACGGTCATGGTGCCAAAGTCATAGAAAACGCTGTCGCTGATGATCAATCCCGGGTCAAAGCGGGATGCGTCAGCAGCAACAGCCGCCTGCGGTTTGACGTTCGGAGGTTCTGAAACGGCAGGCAGCGCAATCAGACCTGTGGCCAGCAAAATCACCGCGGTGATCTGTGCCCAGATGCGCTTTAGCGTTGCCGTCATTGCGATGGTCGTCTCGTTTGGTTGGGTCGTCTTGGTTGGGTCGTCTTGGACTAGGGAATTGTGACTGCCGAAGCAGCCGAGGTGCCCTTGTAGCCATCAGATTCATAAGTGACCGTGACTAGGCCAGCGCCCTTGGGTAGTCCGCCGTATGGCAGATTCATCGGATAGCACTGGGTGTCTGAAACGTTCGCCTCGGCTTTCACGGTTAGCGTCTCGGTGCTGTTGGCGCCTTGGAAAGTTAGAGTGCAAGTGCCGTGGTCTTCGGCAATTCCGACTACCTGGGCAATCACACTGATTGACTTAGCCGAAGTATCGACATCGGCCATCATGATTTCGACCTTGGCGTTCTTTTTGGTTGCCGATTGGGTTTCAGTTGGTTGCGGCTCGGTTGTGCTCGACGAGGTTGGTTCGGTCGGAGACGCGGTCATCGAGTCGCTTGGGCTGACGGTTGTTCCCCAGTTTGGATACAGCAGGCTGCAGCCGGCCACTGAACCAATGCCGATAAGCACAACGAACAGCAAAAACTTCTTCATCTTCGTCCTCCGAGGCAGGGTCACTTCAAGGTTAACCAACTGCACCTGTTAAGACGCTGTGAACCGCCGCTACTTGGCGGGCAACTGCTTGATGGTCTGCTCGCGAGTTCCGTGAATCGAGGCCCAAACAGCTGCGCGTAGGCTGCCTGATGCGAGGGTCCAAACCTGCTCTGGCGCATCCTTGAGCAATTTGCCAGCTCGGGTGTGTAGCTCGTCAAAGAAGGCCTGATCGGTGACTGGAATCGCCGCTACAAAGAGCGGCAAGTCAAGCGAAACGATTCTGGTGAGCCAGCTGAGATGCACCTCAGGGCCGATGAATCCGCGCTCAACCGAGAGTCTAAGAATTCGGTCAATTTGCTCCATCGACAGCAGACGGTCTTGAAGGCTCTTGAGTTCGGTGCGGCGCTTCGAAAGGCTCTCGCCCTCGGCGCGCACTCGCCAAAAATAGGAGGCCTTGCGCAACACATCGAACTGCTTGGCAGCGAGGTATGCGGTGACCACGAGGGTCATGTCCTCGTAGGCAACTCCAACTGGAAACTTGAGTTTGTTGTTTTGCCAAAACTGCCAGTTGTAGAGCTTGTTCCAGCTCGTTGCATCACCGAGAATCTCGGGCAAATCATCAACTGAAATCGCCGTTCGGTCTTCGTTGAAAAAGGATGCCGTCGAAGTGCGATCGAAGTAACGCGCACCATAGAAACAAACGGCCTTGCCAACCACCAGAGGGCTGCCAGAGGACTCAGCCTGCTTTACAAATCGGCGAACCGCACCGAGAGGCAGCAGATCGTCGCTATCGAGGAACATTACGTAATCAGAGTCCTCTACCCGAGCGAGTCCGGCATTGCGGGCCGCACCTAGACCCGCGTTTTCTTGGGTCACTACTCGCATGAATCGAGTGCGAAACATGAATCGATCAATGATTCCGGCCGAATCATCGGTGGCCCCGTCGTTCACCACGATTAGTTCAAGATTCGGCCAATTCTGAGCTCGCGCCGAACGCAAGCAGTCGGCCAGGAACTTTTCGACGTTGTAAACGGGGATGATGATGGAGACCTTGGGCAGGTGCGAGGCACGCCAGGTGGTGCGAAAACTAATCCACCAAACCATTCGCATCCATGCATACTTGACGGCTGGAACCGGGCCAGCGGCCAGAATTTTGCGAGCCAAGTTTTTCAAAAATCTCATTCAACGACTCCAAAAAACTCATCGACAACCCGCTCTGCAGCGCGCCCATCTTCGAGCAGATTGAACTTGCGTTGCCAGGCGTGATAGCGATCACGATAAATCACGGCGAGGTCGTGCAGCTTCGATAGTGCATCCACTACCTCAGTATCAGTCTTCAAGATTGGGCCCGGCGCGGTTTGCTCGAAGTCGAAATAAAAACCTCGCTCGGCGCGATACCGATCAAGATCTGGTGCGAGGAACAGCACCGGCTTGCCGGTGACCGTGAAGTCAAACATCACGCTCGAGTAGTCGGTGACCAAAACATCTGCAGCTATGTAAAGCTCGGTCACATCTGGGTATTTGGTGACGTCGATCGCCCGACCCGCAACCGATGTTTTATGCGCGGCGTGAGTGTTGGTGTGCCCGCGGTAAATCATCTGAAAACCCGCCGGAAGCTCGATGTTCTCATCCATGAAGTTCACCGATTCCCAGTTGCCGGTCGGGCTGCGTTTGAAGTCACGCCAGGTTGGTGCATAAAGCACCACTGTGGTCTTCGGGTCGGCTACACCGATCGACTCGCGGATGCGCTGGCGATACGCTCCGTCAGCGGTGGTGAGGCGGTCGTTACGCGGATATCCGGTCTCGATGATTTTGCCCGAGTATCCGAATGAACCCGGAAAGATCTCTGTGCAGAACGAACTCGGCGAGATTAGGGCATCCCAGTAGCTGGCCTCGCGATCCATGGTGTCGAGGTAGCTCTTGGTGAGGTTGTTATTCGGGATATCGCGACCAAGCCGCTTGAGTGGTGTGCCATGCCAGGTCTGCAGATAAACCTGCCCCGGCACTTTTCTGAAGTACCACGGAAAGTTGGTGTTGTTCACGAGGTACTTGCTGGTGGCCAACGCGTTGAGCCAATCTTTCGAACCGTGCCGAAGGCCGACTGAACCGACCGGTGCTTCGGTCTCTGGCCCCACGGTCCAGAGCAGCTTTAGGTCGGCTGGCAGCTGCCCGCTCTCTTTGCGTCTGAGCACCTCGCGATAGATGTCGAGTGGGTTGTCGCCGATTACCTTGCCCTGAAACGACTCGAACAGGATCGATTTTTCGAGCGCATCCCCGTTTCCTGGTTGATATTGCAGTTTGCGCAGCCAATCGGCGCGGCGTCGCTTTAGTGCCCCCAGAATTCGGGTCGGCGAATAGGTCTTCAACAAACGACGAATGTTCACTGCGCGCTCCTGGTTCCGGCACGAGAACGATCCACGGTTTTGGCAGCACCTCGCAAGAAGCCCAGCAGGAATCCCCAACCCCAGCTCAGATGCATCGTTGGCAGCACGACCATGAGTGCAACTCGCGACTTGAGGCTAAGTCGGCTGGCGGTCACCGACAATGCCGCGATTGCCGTCAGGTAGGCAGCCGGCAAAAGTATGCCGAGTAGGTGCCCCAACCCGAGCGCAACCACGCTTGCCAAAATCGCGAGCACCAGAAGCGGTGGCAAGAAATAGCGTTTCGATGCACGACCCAGGTCTCTTCTGGTTAGGTCTCCTCGCCAAACCCCAGTCGAATAAAACTGTCTAGCCAATTTCGCGAATCGGCCGCGCGGCCAGTAAACCACCTGCAGCTCGGGACTAAACCAAACCAATCCTCCGGTGTGTTTGATTCGCTGAGCCAAATCCCAGTCCTCGCCGCGAATGATCTTTTCGTCGTAGCCGCCGACTCGTTCGAGTGCGGATTTCTTGAAGATGCCTAGGTATGCGCTTTCAGCCTCACCCGCCTTGCCGCCGACGTGATACGAAGCACCACCGATGCCAAACCTTGAGGTGTATGCCCAGGCGACGGCTCGCTGGAACGCACTTTTGCCGCGAGCAGCCATGATGCCACCAAGCAGGTCAGCGCCAGTTTCTTGCAGGATGCGAATGCCGTTGGCAAGGTAGCCCGGCATTGGTTCGCTGTGCGCATCCACTCGAATGATGAAGTCAAACCTGGCCTTGGCTATCGCGGCATTTAGCCCAACCGTGGTTAGGCCTCGAGGGTTGTCGAGCAGAACAATCCGCTTGTCGACAGCCAGTTCGGCGGCGATTTGGTTGGTCTTGTCACTAGACGGGCCGAGCGCAAGAATCAGCTCCAGCTCGCCTGGGTAATCCTGGTTCAGGATTGCTGCAACGGCATCGGCGAGGTGGGCTTCCTCATTGAGCACCGGCATGATTACCGTGAGCGGTGGAAGTTTTGCCATGGCTAGTCGACCGTGGTGGATCCGGTGTGCTTGTTGTAGGCATCCACAACAGTTTGCGGATCGCCATCCATCATCAAAGTGCCTTTTTCAATCCAGATGACACGGTTGCAGGTGTCGAGAATTGACTTCATCGAGTGGCTCACCAAAAAGAGGCTTCCGGCTTTATCGCGCATCTCGCGCATACGTGCTTCGCTTCTTGTTCGGAACTCCTGGTCGCCCACGGCTAGAGCCTCATCAACAATCAGAATTTCGTGGTCTCTTGAAGCTGCGATCGAGAAACGCAAACGCGCCGACATTCCCGAACTATAGGTTCGCATTGGCAAATCGATGAACTCTTCAAGACCGGCAAACTGAGTGATTTTGTCGACATCTTCGAGGATCTGCTTGCGACTGAAGCCGAGCGCCAAGCCGCCGAGCACAATGTTTTTCTCACCGCTGAGGTTTGGCATCAAGACAGCGCCGACACCTAGCAGGGTTGGTCGGGCAGATGAATAGATTGCGCCGCCGCTGGTCGGGGTCAGACCCGCGATCGCTCGCATGAGGCTCGATTTGCCCGAACCGTTCGAGCCGATAATGCCAATCGATTCGCCCTCGTAAACAGTGAAGGATACGCCCTTGATGGCGTGAACCTCACGCAGACCCATTTTTCGCGAGAACAGGCCACCACCTGCGGCTGCCCGGTTAGCCCGGCGTCCACTCGAAAACACCTTGTAGGTGATGTGCACGTCGTCGACGACTACGACGGGCCTAGCGCTAGTCTTCGCGGCCATAGCGCTCCTCGGCCTTCCAGAAGAAGAACACACCAATTAGCAAGAGTCCTACCGACCAACCGATTGAGGTCAGCCAGAGGAATGGCGTGTCACTGTGGCCAACGATCAATAGACCGCGGCTTAGCTGGATGAGATCGTAAATCGGGTTGTACTGCAGCAGAGCCAATGCGGTTGGCCACGGGCGCAGAACCGTGTCGAGGTGAAAGAAGATTCCGGATGTGTAGAACAGCACTCGAACCACAAACGGCAGCAGCTTGTTGATGTCAATGATGTGCACCGT
>CAZXFZ010000026.1:7165-10290 GCA_964640285.1 uncultured Rhodoluna sp. | reverse complement strand
CTCCTGAAATGCATCCAGTGGATACTTTAACAGGTTTATAAAGTCGTCGAACGCAGGTGTTTCACGCTTTATCTTTGCGTCTCGAAAACGCTCAGCGGCGCTGAGTTGCTCACTCTTTTAGCTCGGCGTCAATTTGGGCGGCTTGCTTTGCTAGCTTGCGCTCTCGAGCCTTATCTCGCAGCGTCGCTATACCGGCCGCCAAGAAGTAAAGAGCCACCAGTGGCGCCATCAGCAAGAACATCGATAGCGGGTCAGAGACCGGGGTGGCTAAAGCCGCGATCACCGAAATCAAAAACACAGCCAAGCGCCAACCCTTAAGGATGGCTTTGCCAGTGATTACTCCGGCGAAATTGAGCATGACCAGCAGCACAGGCATCACAAACGCGAGTCCGAACACCGCTAGCACTCGAATGATGAAGAGCAGGTACTCGTTTGCATTGATGACGTTGGCTGCACCTTCAGGGGTGAATCCGAGCATCGCAGTCACAAACCTCGGGATTGACACCCAGGCGAGCCAGACTCCTGCGGCGAACGTGGGAATGGCTGCAGCCAGAAAGCCGTAGGTGTATCTCTTTTCACGCTTTTTTAGCCCTGGTGTGATGAACGACCAGAGTTGGTAAAGCCAGAATGGACTCGCAATGAGGAGTCCTAAGAAGATCGAAACCTGGACGCGTGTGTCGAACGGCGAAACAACCGTGCCGAAGTTCACCGATGCTGTTGTGTTTCGCTCTGCTGCAACTTGGAAAATGGGTTGCTGTAGAAGCTCGAAGACCGGGTCAAAAGCGAACCATCCAGCAACTGCGCCAACCGTGATTGCAAGTGCTGACTTGAAAAGTCGATTGCGTAGCTCAGTCAGATGAGCACCGAGGCTCATCACACCTTCGGGATTGCGTTTTCGGGCCACGAAGTAAATCTTGGGCTAAGCGAGTTACTTGGTGTCTTCAGCTGCCGGGTCAGCCACCTCAGGCGCTTTGGCAACCGGCTTTTCAGCGGCCTTGTCTGCGGCTTTCTCTTCGCTCAAGGTCTTCATTTCCTTGCGGAAAACGCGCATCGACTGACCCAGGTTCTTGGCGATGCTGGGAAGCTTCGCTCCACCAAACAGCAGAAGTGCGATTACAGCCACGATTACGATGGTCCATCCTTCAGGGCGCATCCGTGAACCTTCTTTCATTTACATCGATTGCGTCAAGCGACTCTATAAGCCTACGTTCTCTGGCCTTGCGTTTCTCTCTTTTACGCATCTGAGCCTCAGCGCGCTCAGCCATCAGCAGGGTTGGATCATCCAGCAAGTTATCTGCAGGCCGTTCATAAACCGCTGGCTTCTCTACAGCGTCGCTAAGTTTCTGAACTCGGTCTAGTAGCACTTCTAGCTGCTTCGAAATCGGCCCAAGCTTGACCATCAGGTCATAAGTCAGAAAACCGAGGTAACCCAGACCGAGAACGATGAGCGTTGTCCAAATCCAAAACCATGCCCAAAAACCCACGGTTACTCCGACTCATCCTGAATCGATGTTTCGTTTCCGAGCGCTCTCTCCGCGTATTCCCTAACGTAGCGGCGGGCCTCCTCAGGCTCAATGACTCTTGCCGCTCCGCCGTACTTCGCGATTAGGTGGCCGATGTTCGGCAGGTAGCCGACGCGAATAGTGGCCCGCACCGTTCCATGCTCTTTGGCCTTGCCGGCTAACTCTTGGATGTCGGTCGAATGAGCAATCAGGCGGTAGGCCTCGGGATCAACTTCGACAACAACTTCGGTGTCTTGCTCTTGTTCTACATAGACCGCATCGCTGAATGGGCTCAACATGGCCTCTTCGCAAATCGGTTCATCCAAAACTCTCGCACTCTTCATGCGATCAAGCCGGAAAGTTCTAACTTCTTTGTTTTCTGGGCAGTATGCCTTGAGATACCAAAAGTCAGGTTTTGGCTCGATGCGAAGCGGGTCAAGCTGGCGAATTCGCCGCTCACCGCGCTGGTTTACATAATCGCACTCGATCCTTTTTCCGGCGAGGATTCCCTTTCGAACAGCCTCGACATCGGGATCTGCTTCAGCCGGTTGAACCTGAATCAGGCGGTGCTTAACCCTCATGGCTTTGCTTAGAAGTTCTTGCAACTCTCGCACCTCGGCCTCAAGCTCAAAGCCGGGCATACTCGCCAGGTAGGCAAGGCCCGTGCTCAAGGCTGCCGCCTGTCGAGGTGAGATTTTCGGCAGTTTGCTGGTGAACGCCTCTTGGTCGAGAGCTAGAACATCTTCATCCTCGAAAAGTTCGACATCAAAATGGGCAAACCACATTTCCATCCAGTCGGCCGCATAGCTTTCGGCCACCACCTCGTTGGTCGAGCGAACAATTCTCTCTAGGTCGTTGCGACTGCATCCGAAGTGTTCGATTGCCTCCTGAACAGAAATTTCACCATTGTTTTCCAGGTATGCGATAAGCGCGACCGCTAGGTTGAATCTTTCGACTCCGTCGAGTCCTGTGAGTTTAGGCATGCGAGTCCAGTACCTTTCGGTATCCCTCGGTGACAGCGTCGACAAGCGCTTGTGGTCCTTCGACTTTCACATCGACACCGAATTCACGCAGCTCTTCGGCTAGAAGGTGCGCATCCATGAACTGTCGTTCATGGTGAATCCAGTCATCGTCGCTTTCTTCGTTTTCGACATAACGGAACCAGGCTTCACTTCCGTTTCGAATCTTTAGCTTTGCCAAATTTCCCGATATCAGCTCATCTAGATCGCGCTCCGCTGCCTCCACCTGGGATTGAGTTGGGGCAGGGAACCTCAGGTAATCATTCGTGTGCTCTCGTTTCACAAAGTCCACATTTGAAACGATTCGCTTCAGCAGGAAGTTGCGAACATCCTCCCTCGAGGTGTCCCAGCAGGTCAGCATCCATTGCCCGCCGATATTACGCATAACCCAGGGGTGCACTTCTCGAGTTAGAACCGCCGATTGCCCAGGCTTGCGGTAGCGAAACCGAACGACGTATCGATCAGCTATGGCTTGATTCAGGGGCAAGAATGCCGGATCGTGAACTTGAATCTGCGGTTGCAGAGCTGTGATGTTTGCGGTCTCTCCGGCAAGGCCGAGTGCCCTAAGGCGGAGCGCGGCGGCAGCCGATTCCTTGGATACTGC
>CAZXFZ010000026.1:0-7155 GCA_964640285.1 uncultured Rhodoluna sp. | reverse complement strand
GACCTTGCTCGCGTACTGCAGCAGTTGCAGTTGTTTTGCGCTGAGTTCGGTTCCCTCTGGCCAGAAGAAGTCCCGCTGTGGAATTCGATAAAGCGACTCGTCGAACTCATTCACAAGGACCTCGAACTCAAACCCGTTCTCGCGAAGCTCTTTTTTGTCGCGCTCAAATTCTTTGGTCACGGATTCAGGCTTTGTGCCTTTTGCTAGCGCTTCGCGATATGCAGGAACAACCTTGAAAAGCTGCTCCTTTGAGATTCCTCGCTGCCCAGCCATCAGAACAGTAGCCATTAGGTTAAAGAGCCTGGAGGCGTTGTCCCAAAGCTTCGTTTCTTTAGCCATCGCTCCCCCTCGAGTATCAGATACTAGCGACTACTTGGTGTTGGTTCCGAGGATGTCGATTACGAACACGAGTGTCGAGTTCGCAGGGATCAGCGATTGTTCTTGGTTTCCGTAGCCCAGATCTGGTGGAATAATCGCGATGATTTGAGAGCCAACGGTTTGCCCGTCAAGTGCCTGAACGAAGCCCTCAATCAGCTTGCCCTTCGCGAGTTCGAACTGGACCGGTTGTCCGTTGTCCCATGAAGAGTCAAACTGCGCACCGTTCCAGACCATGCCGGTGTAATGCAAAGTTACGACATCACCCTGCTTAACTTTCTCGCCACGGCCACGAATCAGCACCGAAGTCTTGAGTTCAGTTGGCGCATCCTTGCCGGTCATTGTGATGCCCGGCTCACCGGTTTCGGCGCGAACCACCGAAGGGAAGCCCGATTCAGGACGCTGCTCTTCACCGATAGCCCGCGGCAAGAACACCTTGAGCAACTTGAATACGAAAACGATCGAGTCTTTTGGACCCACGCCCAGATCAGAGATGCCCTGACCAGCGTGCGCAAGCTCAGCAGGAACTACAAATGCGACCAGCGAGCCTTCCTTAGCGCCTGAAACTGCGTGGCAGAAGTCTGGCTTCTGACCGGCCTGGAGATACTGAGAGACAAAGTCAGTGCCTTTGAAGCTTGAGGCTTGGAACTGCTTGCCGGTTCCGCCGTTGATTCCGATGTACTCGAGGTCGACCAACTGGTTTCCGGTAAAGGTTGGGCCAGTTCCCTCTTCGAGGACCTTTGTGGAAATCTCGTCACCGTTGATGCCTAGTGGAAAGGTAATCTTTGGCGCGCCTGAACCCGAGGTGTCTGCTTCGATCTTGCTAGCAGCGTCACCAGGCTTGCTCGAATAGGTTTCGCAGGCAGGCTTGATTGACGCCATGTCTGATTCGAAGGTTGCTGGAGCGCAACCCGAAAGTGAAAAAATAGCCGTTAGAGCGATGCCGATTGCTGCGAGTTTGCGCACTGAAATATCCCTTTGTTAATCGTTGTCTAAGTCTAGTTTGGTGTGGTCATCAGAAGCCTCAAGTCGAGCGGCTGCCGAGGCCTGAGCGCTGCGAATGGTTTTGCGCAGCTTCTTGTCACTGATTTTGCGCTGCCCCATGTGTTCGGGGTTCCAGACCGAGAGGTCTTCATCGGTGAACTCTGGCTTATTCCGAGTTTTGAAGTTGGGCAGAACCGCGCCGGGTGCCAGTTTTCGGGCAGTCACTAAGAATGCCGTGTGCGCAATCATTCTGTGCTCTGGACGAACCGCGAGCCCTTGCAAGTGCCAATCACGAACCATCGATTCCCATGCAGCTGGCTCGGCGAAAAGTTCGCTTTCGCGCACCGCCTCGGTAAATCTTGAAAGTTGAGTAACAGTCGCCACATAGGCAATCAAAACGCCTCCTGGCACGAGAGCGTTCGCGCAGGCTTCGATGCACTCCCAGGGGGCAAGCATATCCAGCACAATCCTGTCTACGCTGCCAGGCTCACACTTCTTAGGTAGCTCATCTTGAAGGTCGCCAAGATGAATTGCCCAGTTCTCGGGCTCCGATCCGAAGTTGGTCGTTACATTCGCTTTGGCCACCTCGGCGAACTCGGCCCGACGCTCAAATGAATCGAGCCGACCATACGCCCCAACGGCCCGCAGCAGGTACATCGATAAAGCGCCACTACCTACACCAGCCTCGACCACCCGAGCGCCCGGAAAAATGTCGCCCATAGTTACAATCTGGGCCGAATCCTTCGGATAAACGATTGCAGCGCCTCTCGGCATACTGAGCACAAAATCGGATAGCAGCGGCCTGAAAGCCAGGTATTCAATGCCGGTTTGGTTCAGAATCACCGAGCCCTCGGGTTTGCCGATGATGTCATCGTGCAAAATGTCGCCTCTGTGAGTTCCGTAACGCGCTCCAGGCACGAGAGTGATTGTATTGAGGCGGCCTTTTGGCCCAGTTAGCTGAACCCTATCCCCTGCCCGAAACGGCCCGGTGGGCAACTGTGGAAGGTTTGAGGGCTGATTCTGTTTTGCCATGTTTCTAGTCTCTATCTCGCGATGCCTGACCCAGTTCAACAAGTTCACTGAGATGGGCAAGAGTCTTGCCTTCGAGCGATGCCCACAGGATGCGACCTGGCCGCTCCGGAATCTCGATTATGTGCGGAATTCCCACTGAAATTGCGCCGGAAGCCTCTGCTGAAGTCAGGCCATTTACTGAGTCTTCCAGTGCAACGCAATCTTCGATAGCAACTCCCAGTCTTCGAGCTGCCGCAAGGTATGGTTCAGGATGCGGTTTGCCGACTGTTACGTCATCCCCACCGATAACCACATCAAAAGCGCCAGACGGGCCGAATTCCGCATTTAGGGCAGCAACCACTCGGTCGGCCATTCTGCGCAAAGACATGGTTACCAGAGCCGTGCGCACACCCTGCTCTCTGAGTTCGTGTAGCAGTTCCTTAGCGCCTGGTCGCCAAGGGATGTGTTTGTTCAGCTCGCTCACAACTTCGTTAGTGAGTCGGTCGATGATCGCATCCGGTGAAATGTCAGCCCCAAGACGCTCTTTGAGGATCACTGAAGATTCGTACAGGCTCATGCCAACCAGGTCCATGCCGTCCTGCGGTGTCCAGGCTTTGCCATACTCGGCGGCCAGAGCCGCTTCGCTGGCCAGCCAGTAATGTTCGGAGTCGATGAGCGTGCCGTCCATGTCCCAAAGCACCGCCGCAGGTTTGCGCATAATCCCCAAAGTCTATCCGAGTGCAAGCCAGCAGGCCTTGGCTAGGGCTGCCAGAGATAGGCTTGAAGTTAGCCGAAGGGGTTGAAGTGAATCTGTTGAAGTCTGGTCGATTGCTGGTAGTGGCATTTGAGGGTTGGAACGATGCCGGAGAGGCTGCCAGCGGAGCCGCGAAGGTTATTGCCCGAAGCCTAAATGCTGACGTGGTCGCCTCGGTTGACCCGGAGGACTACTACGACTTTCAGTTTTCTCGACCTACGGTCTCGTTCGACGATGCAGGAAACCGCCAGTTGGCTTGGCCAACCACCGAGTATTACGCACCCGGAGTAGATGTGGTGCAGTCCCGAGCAGATCTGGCAAGGGTCAACGTGCTGTTGGGCGTTGAACCTTCTAGGCGCTGGAAGGCCTTCTCGGCAGAGATTTTCGAGATGATCGAGGATCGTGAAATTGAGTTGGTGGTGTTCCTGGGTGCGCTATTAGCCGATGTGCCACACACGCGACCAATCGCAACCCATGTCACCTCGCAAAACCTAGGTTTGCGGAACGCCGAGGGGTTTGAAAAGAGCGACTACGAGGGGCCGGTCGGCATCCTGACCGTTTTGGGCCTCGCTCTGGAACGCGCTGGGATTCCCACAATGTCAATCTGGGCTTCAGTACCGCACTACGTTCACACTCCCCCGTCTCCAAAGGCTGCGCTTGCACTATTGGTCGAGGTAGAGCGCCTGACCGGATTGCAGTTTGGGCACGAGGAGCTTGCCGAAGAGGCGTTTGCTTGGGAGCGCGGAATTGACGAGATGGCCGAGGCCGATGAAGAGCTCGCTCGCTACGTATCGACACTCGAACAAAGCAAAGACGAGTTTGACGCCCAGAATGCTAGCGGCGATGCGCTCGCCGCGGAGTTCGAACGCTACTTGCGAGAAAACGAACCGCCCAAGCCAGGCCAGTAGTCGGCCAGCTTTGGCCTAAGCCGCTACTACCCCGGCGGATACCAGAGCCAAAATCAATGCCCCCGCAAACACGCGATAAACCACGAACGGCATGAAGGATCCACGGGTTAGGTACTTCAGGAACCCAGCGATAACTGCAAAACCAACCATGAAGGCCGCAGCCGTTGCGATCGCCGTTGCCACCAAGGCATCGGCTGGCAGATCCGAGACGCTACCGGCAAACTGATAGGTTCCGCTGGCAACAACCGCCGGTATTGCGAGCAAAAAGCTGTAACGAGCGGCGGCTTCGCGGGTGTAGCCAAGGAACAACCCGACAGTAATTGTGCCGCCGCTGCGTGAAACGCCCGGAATGACGGCTAGGGCTTGGCCCAGCCCGAAGAGTATTCCGTGTTTGGTTGTGAGTTCCTCGATGGGTTTGCGTTTTCAACCGCAGGCATCGGCGATTCCAAGCAGGATGCCGAAAACGATAAGAGTAAAACCTGCCACCCAGAGGCTTCTTAGTTGATTCTCGATCAAATCTTTGAACGCGAGCCCGATAACCACCACTGGAATAGATCCGATGATGATTAGCCAGCCCATTTTGTAGTCGATATCGCGATTTTCTCGGTTGGCCAGACCAGCAAACCAGGCGCGAGCCACTCTATGGATGTCTTTGAAGAAATAGATGAGCACAGCAAGTTCGGTGCCGAGTTGGATTGTCGCGATAAATGCAGTTAGTTCGGGCTTGGTAAGGCTTCCCAAGTTGAGAAACTGCTGTGCAAACTGCACGTGCGCGCTAGACGAAATTGGTAAGAACTCGGTGAGGCCTTGAATGACGCCAAGGATCAGAGCGTCAATCGGATTCATTCGTCGAAGTCATCCTGAACGAATGGAAGGTATTCTTCAAAGTTCTCGCTGAGAGATTCCTCGTAGTCGAGGAAGGCGTCCAGAAGCTTCTCGTATGCCGCCTCAACTGATGGGTCTTCTGGGCCGCGGCGAGTAGCAACCGCTTCGAGATGTCTTTCAAGTGCTGCCGTGAATTGTCTCAGTGCGATTCTTGGGTCTGTAGCCATAGGTTCAAACTACCCCATCGGTTAGAAAACCGCTGGCTAATCTGGTAATGTAAAGGCTCGTTGCTCGTGAGAGCGATACCTCGTCCGGGTGGCGGAATGGCAGACGCGCTAGCTTGAGGTGCTAGTCCTCGTTAGAGGGTAGGGGTTCAAGTCCCCTTTCGGACACCAACTTGATTTACTCGCTGGCAGCCGCCAGCATCCTCTTTATTCTCACCGAGTCGCCGGCAATCAGCAGGTACTCGGTGTTTCGTTTTTTGCCGGGGTTGCCAACCAATTCGCCTGACTTGTTGTAGATGCCTATTTGGCTGCCGATGTAACGTTTCGAGTCCACCTCGATGAGGGCTACTTCGCCTTTTTGCTTGCAGATATCAATTAGCTCCGCTTTGCTAATCCAAGCTTCATCGTTGTAGCTCAGGAGCACCGTTTCGGCCTCTAATGCAGCAACCACTTTGTTCAAGGCTTCCGGACCCGTGAGTTTTGAATTGAACACTGATTTGTTCTCTTCGGCTCGCACGTCTACTCGCTTATTTGCAATCCCATATGTTTCAGGTTTATCCCACCGCACCAGGGATTCCCAGACGTGGTAGTTTCCGAAGTAGCGGTGTTGGTTGTATGGCGGATCCAGATAGGCAAGCTCAACGGCGGCAATAGCCGATACGGCTTCGGTTGCATCGGCGCGCAGAGTCAGACCAGCTCCGGGCAACAGCACTGGCATAAGAAGCTTCAGGTCTGCGTGTGAACGCCTTGACCAGTTCTTCAAGTAGGCCATCTGCACCCCCGTGGTCGAGTCGACTTTGTCGGCAGCGCTGATCAGGCTCGAAAGCAGTGGGTCGTAGAGCCAGCTACCGCTGAAGTGGCTCTCGATGTGCTCGCGAATGGCATCGATGCGCATCCCGTTTTTAGGTTGAAAGAATCTCGCCGCCTCGCAGAATTGTTCGGTTACGTATCCCCTTATGCCTGGGAGGGCATTCAGCTCGTTAATTGCTTCGGCTAACTCCGACAACATCACCTCAGAGGAGTCAAGACTGATGTAGGTCTTTCCGAAAACTTCAGAGTAAGTGGCGGTATCGACGACTGTGGTGAAAATTCCAGCCCGTTTCATGAGCTGGCCGACCCTGGTGGTGCCCGTGAACAAGTCGAGACCCGAGGTCGCCTGTGCCGCCTTAAACAGCGTGTCTAGCAGCGGCAGCATGGTGCGCTTTGAGCCCAGATACTTGATCACGGTGCCTCCGCTTAAACTGGTGTTGTGTCTGAGAGAGAATCCCTGAGTGCTGCCGCGTCATTCGGCATCGATTACGCTCGCGGATTAATCTCTGGCAAACGAATTGTCGCACTAACTGGAGCAGGAATCTCAACTGATTCCGGGATTCCCGATTATCGCGGACAGGGTCGAGTGCCCAAACACCCAATGTCCTTCGACTCATTCATGTCTAGCGAACAAGCGCGGGTTCGATATTGGGCTAGGAGTTTTATTGGATGGTCGAGAATCGCCGACGCCAAGCCGAACAGAGGGCACCTAGCGCTCGCCAAAGCCGAACGCAGCGGCCTACTTGACTTGATCATCACTCAGAACGTGGATGGCCTTCACCAAGCCGCGGGTGCAAAAAAGGTTATCGATCTGCATGGCCGTCTCGACCGAGTTAGCTGCATGACTTGCGGCCAGATTATTAGTCGAAGCGAGATGGATGCCCTTCTCACCAAACTGAATCCTCAGGTGTCAAAGGATGCCGACTTCGAGTTCACACCTGATGGAGACGCCGAAGTCGAGGCATCCGAGGGGTTCTTGGTGCCACCGTGTTCTGGCTGTGGCGGCATCCTGAAGCCAGACGTGGTTTTCTTCGGCGAATCAGTGAGCGAAAGCGTTGCAAACGCCGCCATGAGCGCCCTGGATGCTGCAGACGCTCTTCTTGTTGCCGGGTCGTCCTTGACCGTCAATTCTGGGCTCCGGTTCGTCAAAAGAGCGCACCGAGCCGGGAAACCCGTTGTCATCGTAAATCTTGGCCCAACCAAGGGTGACGATTTTGCAACCGCACGCATCGCGGCAAACACAGCCTTAGCGCTCGAAAGGCTG
>CAZXFZ010000025.1:0-10459 GCA_964640285.1 uncultured Rhodoluna sp. | reverse complement strand
TCCGCTGTTTGGGTCGGTAAAACTCATTGTTTCGCTCGGCCCCAAAGCGATACAGGTTCCAGATATCAAGGGCCAGGATCCCGTGTCGGCAACCGCGGCCCTGGTGGCGGCAGGATTGCAACCCGGCAAGGTGGAGTCGTGGTTCAACACCGCAAAGTTGGGCACGGTGTTTGGTTACACCGGCGATGATGGCCAGTCTGTGCTCGACGGCACCAAGATCGACCTAAAGGTCTCGCTAGGCCCACTTCCGCTGGTCAGTGGCATGGATCGCTCGACTGCGGAGGGAGCTCTCGCAATCGCTGGGCTCAAGATCGATACCGTGCGCGAGGACTACAGCGATGATGTTGCCGCCGGCAAGGTCATCACTATCGAATACCCGGTTGGCTCTCCGCTTGGCAAAGGCTCAAGCGTCACTCTCGTTGTTTCCAAGGGCTCGAGTCTTGTTACGGTGCCGAAAGTGGTCGGCGAGACTCTGTTGGCTGCCAAAACCGCACTCGAGGCTCTTGGCCTGACAGTTTCTGTCAACACCGACCAGCTGCAATCAAACTGGGGCGTTGCAAAGGTAAAGCGAGTCAGCGCTGCCGCCGGCAGCCAGTTGCGAGTTGGCGACAACATCACGATTTTCAGCAAGTAAACCGCACTGCACTCCCCCGAGCCAGACACCCGCCTGACTGGTTTTTAGATTGACGCGGCCGTTGGTCTGGCGCGGCTTTTGGTTTAGTGCGGCTTTTGGCTTAGCGCGAAGCCAGTGACTCCGAAACTAAAAACGCCAGCTCGAGCGACTGCATGTGGTTGAGTCTTGGGTCGCACAGAGTCTCGTAGCGCTCCTCGAGTGAGGCCTCATCGATGTTCTCGGATCCGCCCAGACACTCTGCTACGTCATCGCCGGTCAGCTCAACGTGAACACCACCAGGGAAAGTACCAGCAGCCTTGTGCACCTCGAAGAAGCCACGAACCTCATCCATGACGTCATCGAAACGCCGGGATTTGTAACCGTTTTTCGTTGTGATGCCGTTGCCGTGCATCGGATCGGTGATCCAGAGCGGCTGGGCCTCAGAATCGCGCACAGCCTCAACGAGCTTAGGAAGCTCATCGCGAATCTTGCCCGCACCCATGCGTGTGATGAAGGTTAGACGCCCGGGCTCACGGTTTGGATCGAGCTTCTCAATCAGCTCGAGCGCATCCTCAACTGATGTTGTTGGGCCCAGCTTGACCCCGATTGGGTTGCGCACCCTCGAAAGGTAATCGACGTGAGCGTGATCGAGCTGTCGGGTTCGCTCACCGATCCAAATGAAGTGGCCAGAGGTGATGTATGGAGTGCCGGTTCGCGAGTCGATGCGAGTCATCGGGCGCTCATAGTCGAGCAGCAGTCCCTCGTGGCTGACGTAAAACTCGGTCGTGCGCAGTTCGTTGAAGTCTGCGCCACAGGCATCCATGAACTTAACTGCGCGGTCGATCTCGTCGGCGAGCGCCTTGTAGCGGTTATTGGCCGGGTTGTCGGCAAATCCGCGGTTCCACTCGTGAACAGAGCGCAGGTCTGCGAAGCCACCCTGAGTGAATGCACGAATCAGATTTAGGGTGGATGCCGAAGTGTGGTAGGCCTGCAGCATGCGCTTGGGGTCGTTGGTTCGCGCCTCGGGAGTGAAGTCGTATCCGTTGACGATGTCGCCTCGGTAAGCCGGAAGCGTTACATCTCCTCTGGTTTCGGTGTCGCTCGAACGAGGCTTGGCAAACTGGCCCGCCATGCGACCCATTTTGATGACCGGCATGGATGCGCCATAGGTCAGCACCACCGCCATCTGCAGCAGGGTCTTGACTCGGTTTCGAATGCGGTCTGCAGTGGCGTCTGCAAAGGTCTCGGCGCAGTCTCCGCCCTGCAGCAGGAACGCTTTACCCGAGGCCGCCTGGGCTAGTCGGCTTCGCAAGATGTCGACCTCACCGGCAAAAACCAACGGTGGCAATGCGGCGAGTTGTGCTCTGACCTGCTTGACCTCGTCTTGGTTTGGCCAGGTTGGCTGCTGTTTGATGGGCAAATTCAGGTAGTTGTCTAGACCGGCCAGAACTGCTGGATCTGGAGCGACAACGGGTTCGTTTCTTACAACCATGGGTTCCTACCTTGCGAGCTTCGCGCGCTTTTCTTTGACTGAAGATGCATACAGATCGACGTACTCTTGACCGCTCAGGCGCTTGAGTTCGTACATAATCTCGTCGGTTACCGCCCGAAGCACGATGCGGTCACCTTCCATGCCATCGAATCTTGAGAATTCGAGTGGTTCTCCAATCACGATTCCGACGCGGCGAATGCGAGGAAGTCGCTTGCCGATCGGTTGCACCTTCTCGGTGTCAATCATCGCCACCGGTATTACAGGCACCTTTGCCTCTAAGACCATGCGTGCGATTCCCGTGCGTCCGCGGTAGAGACGGCCGTCCGGGCTGCGAGTTCCCTCTGGGTAGATGCCAAGCAATAGTCCCTGAGCCAATACCCCGAGTCCAGTGTTCAGCGAAGCCTCCGACGCCTTGCCGCCGGAACGGTCGATCGGCAGTTGACCGGTCGACTTGAAGAACCAGCGCACTAGAGCGCCTTTGATTCCTTTTCCAGTGAAGTATTCGCTCTTGGCCAGAAAAACCACGGGTCGCCTGACCTGAAGCGGCAGAAAGATCGAATCCGAAAAGGACAGGTGGTTGGAGGCAAGGATCGCGGCCCCTGATGCTGGGATGTTCTCAACGCCTCGAATCCAGGGTCGAAACAGCAGCTTCAGCAACGGCCCGAGCAAGAAGTTTTTCAAAATGAAGTAAGCCATTTCGAACCCTCCCGAGCTTTAGTTGCTGTCTAGAAAACCTAAGTTTAGCGGCTCGAAGGGTCAGACCCGACTTGCCGGATGCCCTTGCTCGCGCCGAAGTTACTTCGAATAGGCCTGTCTTACGAGGTCAGCAGCCCCGACCACGCCAGCATCGTTTACGAACTCGGCCGCGACAATCTTGAGCTCAGGCCTGAAACCTCGAGCTGGAAGGTGTTCTAGGTAAGCCTCGCGAATGGGGTTGAGCAGCAGATCGCCAGCGGCACTTACTCCTCCACCGATAACCACAATCTCTGGATCGAGCACAGCGACGAGACTTCCGATGGCCTGTCCGATCCACGAACCCAACTCCGAGAGCAGCTCTAGGGCACCCGGGTCTCGTTCCTGGATTGCTTGGTAAACCTCCGTGCCACTGAGTTGGCCTGCAGCGCGCTCAAGCTGAGCCAAGCGCGCGCCTTTTGGATCTCCCGAGGCGACCAGTTCTTTAGCCGATTTGAGAAGAGCCGAGCCAGAACCGTATGACTCGAGGCAGCCGTGCTGCCCGCAGCCGCAAAGTTTGCCGTTGGGCACTAAGCGAATGTGCCCGAGTTCGCCAGCGATTCCGAAGCCGCCGCGCAGCATCCTTGAGTCGGCGATCACTGCCCCACCGACGCCGGTGCCGATAGTCAGCATCACCATGTGCTTGGTTCCGACTCCAGCGCCGTAACGGTACTCTGCCCAACCAGCTGCGTTGGCATCGTTCTCGAGCAAGACAGGCAGCGAGATCAGTTTTTCAAGGTTTGCCTTGAATGGCTCATTCCGCCAACTCAGGTTCGGTGCGTAGACGATGTGCGACTGGTCGGCATCAATAAACCCGGCAGCGGCGATTCCCGCACCGACAACCTCGCAACCGGAAGCCAATTCGTTGATGATTTCTGCTACCGCAGAAGTTAGGGCAGTAACGTCATTTGCCGGTGTTGGCACTCGCATTTCGCGCACGATTGAACCGTTTTCATCCACCAGCGCACCAGCGATTTTGGTGCCACCAATGTCGATTCCGATAGCGTGCATTTGCGAGGTTCCTGTTCGTAAGAATTCACGGAATAAAAATTCGAATCCGTGTGCTTGAAAAGTTTAGCGTTTTACAAAAAACGGCAGGTAAAGTAGTCCCAACCGTAATCCCCCAAACGGCCTCGATGCACGAAGGAACGCGACAATGAAGTCATACGACGTTGCACCAATTACCCTCTCACCTGAAAACGACAACATCACAGATTTATTAGAAAATCGTTTCAAAAATACCCCCGATCTAGCTCTCTTCTCGATCGACCAGGGTGATGGCCAGTGGAGCCAGGTTACGGCGAAAGAATTCCGCGAGCAGGTGGTCGCCCTAGCCAAGGGAATGATTGCTGCGGGCATCCAACCCGGGCAAGCCGTCGCCATCATGAGTCGCACCCGTTACGAGTGGGCATTGATTGATTTTGCCATCTGGTATGCCGGCGCTGTTAGTGTGCCGATTTACGAGACCAGTGCACCAAGCCAAATTGAATGGATTCTGAGCGACAGCGATGCGGTCGCACTCTGGGTTGAAAACGAAGAGCACGTAGCGCGATTCAATGAAATCAAGGCATCCGCACCGATGGTGCGCCAGGTCTGGACCATCGATTCGGGAGTAATCAGCGAACTGAGCGCCAGCGGCAACGAAATCAGCGATGAAACCGTTGCGCAGCGCAGATCTTCAGCAAAGCTGGGCGACCTCGCAACCATCATCTACACCTCGGGCACTACCGGCAAACCGAAGGGATGCGAACTGCTTCACCGCGGCTTCGTGGAGCTGAGCCGCAATGCCTGCCTTGAGCTGCCAGACGTGGTCAGGCAGGGATCCTCTACCCTGCTGTTCCTACCGATGGCGCACGTGTTTGCCAGGTTTATCTCGGTGCTGGCCGTACACGGTGGAGTTCGTGTTGGCCACCAACCCGATGCAAAGAACGTGGCGCCTGCGATGCAGAGCTTCAAGCCAACCTTCCTACTTGCCGTACCCCGCGTGTTTGAGAAGGTCTACAACTCGGCCGAGCAAAAGGCTGAAGCTGCAGGAAAGGGCAAGATCTTCCGCAAGGCCGCCTACACCGCAATCGCATACTCGAAGGCACTCGATACAGGCAAGGTGCCTTTTGGCCTGAAGCTGCAGCACAAGGTCTTTGACGCACTTGTTTACAAGAAGCTTCGCGCCGCAATGGGTGGCAACGTAGAGTACGCAATCTCCGGCGGCAGCCCCTTGGGCACCCGCCTCGGCCACTTCTATCGTGCAATCGGTCTGATTGTTCTGGAGGGCTACGGACTAACCGAAACCACCGCTCCGGCCATGATTGGTCGCCCTGACTTCTACAAAATCGGCAAGGTGGGTCGCCTGCTGCCTGGCTGTGGAGTCAAGATTGCCGACGATGGCGAGATCTGGCTGCGCGGCTTCAACCTCATGCGAGGTTACTGGCGCAACGCCACTGCGACCGCCGACGCAATTCAGGACGGCTGGTTCCGCACCGGCGACATCGGTGAACTCGATGAAGACGGCTTCTTGAGCATCACCGGCCGCAAGAAGGAACTGCTGGTCACAGCAGGTGGCAAGAATGTAGCACCGGCTCCGCTAGAAGACCCGCTTCGCGCAAACCCGCTGGTCGGTCAAGCCGTTGTGGTTGGTGACAACCGACCATTCGTGGCTGCGCTGATTAGCTTGGATGCCGAAATGCTGCCGCTATGGCTGGGCAACAAGGGTCTCGACAAGAACATGTCGCTTGCAGAGGCTGCTAAGCGCCCCGAGGTGCTAGCCGAAATTCAACTGGCAGTGGATCGAGTCAACAAGAACTTCTCGCGCGCCGAGTCGATTCGCAAGTTCGTGATTATTCCATCAGAGCTATCTGAGGACAGCGGCCACCTAACGCCTTCGTTGAAGATCAAGCGCGAAGCAGTTATGCGCGATTTCGCTCCTCAAATTGACGGCATCTACGATTCCGTGCCGATGACAGGCGACGAAAACTAGTTAGCGCATAAACCAGTCCGACGCCCGAAGATTGCGCAGGGCAAGCTTGCGCTCTTCGGGCTCAAGGCGATCCAAATAGACCAGCCCGTCCAGGTGGTCGCATTCGTGCTGAAGCATCTGGGCCATTAGCCCGTCTCCCTCAAGCTGCACCGGATTGCCATCGGCATCCTGTCCGGCAACGCGCGCGAACTCCCACCTCGGGGTTTTATGCCAAAGCCCAGGCACCGACAAGCAGCCCTCATCGAGCAACTCTCGCTCACCCCAAGTTTCAACTAAACGAGGGTTCACAACGTAGCCGACCTTGCCGTTTACGTTGAAAGAAAAAACCCTTAGGTTCACGCCGATTTGCGGAGCAGCAACCCCGGCACGACCAGGCAATTTCGTGGTGTCGATCAGGTCATCGACCAAAGCCTTGAGCTTGCCGTCAAATTGGCTGACCTCGTCGCTGACCGTTTTCAAGCACGGGTCGCCGAATAGGCGAATTTCACGAACTGCCATCGAACGATTAAATCGGGTTGTTCAGGCCGTCAACCACCAGTGCAGCCAGTTCGCGAGCGGCGTTCTGGGTGTCTTCCTTTAGCTCCTTGAACTTGATCACAGAGCCTGCAGAGAGCGATGGATCATAAGGGATGCGCACCACGTGACGAACTCGGGTCTTGAAGTGCTGTTCGATTTCGTCAAGCTTGACGATGTTCGTGCCCTGAGTCGCGGTGTTCAACGCCACAATCGAGTTTCGCACTAGGTTTCCGTAACCGTTGGCTTCGAGCCAGGTGAGCGTTTCAGAAGCCAGACGAGCCTCATCCACCGAACCGCCTGAAACAATCACCAAACCATTGGCACGCTGCAGCGTAGGGCGCATAACCGAGTGCACAATGCCGGTGCCGCAGTCGGTTAGCACGATCGAGTAGTACCGAGCGGCCATGTCGGCGACTACGTTGTAATCGCCCTCATCGAATGCTTCCGAGAGCATTGGGTCCGAGTCAGAGGCAAGCACATCGAGACGCGTCACATCTCGCGACACCATGGTTGAGAAGTCAGTGAAACCATCGATAGCCGCAGCGCGATTAACCACGTCACGAACGGTGAATCGAGTGGATTTGCTGACTCGCTCGGCTAGCGTTCCACGGTCAGGGTTCGCGTCAATTGCGATCACGCGGTCTTCGCGCGACAGAGACAGCGCCATGCCAAGCAGAGTCGACACGGTGGTCTTGCCTACGCCACCCTTGCGGGTAAGCACTGGCACAAACTTCGCTCCGCCCTCGAGCGGTGCACCGATTCTGGCGTCGATTGCCTTGCGCTCGCGCACCTTGAGCGGGTCACCTAGGTTGATGGTCTTCAGGCTCAAGAAATACAGGAAGCGCCTAAATCCGGCTTCTGGTGCTGGTCGGTTCTTCGCGGATGAATCAAGCAAACGGTCTGCGGTCAGCATCGCGGCTGGCTCAGGCTGATCAAATGTCTCGCCACGCAGGCTGTCGCGACGCGAGTAGTTGCTGCGACGAGTGGTTGCGATCATGCCAGTGTCGGTTGATTGCAAGTCCTGGTTTAGGACCTGCTGCTCGGTAACGATCTGGATCGATGATGTCGATGGGGTCAGGTCGACGATGCCCGCATCTACGGCTACTTCAGCCAGCGAGTAGTCCTTCTTCGGTTCGGCAGACTCCTGCTCGCCACTGGCGCCCTGTGGTGCGGCGGCCGGACGGGGCGCTAGAAAGTCGTTTCCGTTGTCGTCTTGGTTATCCCAAATGCCCAACTCGTGCTCCTTAGATTGAGGTCGCGAGGCGACGAAAAACAAGTTTACCTGTTCGGGCAAAAATGCTCTCCGAGAAGAATTTCACCCAAAGTTGATTGCTAACTGACTGTTGATCGAACGCAGCGCTTTGTCTTCCTAGCGCAGGTCTAATGACCAGGTTCGACCACCAGCAACAGGTCACCTGCGTCCACCGGCGAGGTCTTGCTGATCGCCAGCCTGCGAACAATGCCGCTGACATTAGCCGTGATTGTGGCTTCCATCTTCATTGCCTCAATCGTCGCCACGGCCTGGCCAACCTCAACGTGTGCGCCCTCTACGGTCTGAAGTGTGACAACACCCGAGAACGGAGCCGCGACGTGTCCGAGGTTGCTGGCATCCGCCTTTTCAGCCTGTGGAATGTCGGCTGCGATTTTGCGATCACGGATGTTGATAGGGCGAAGCTGCCCGTTCAAAGTGGCCATGACAGTGCGGTAGCCCTTGGCGTCCGGAGAACCGATTGCCTCAAGTCCGACAAAAATCTGAACACCCTTGGCAATCTCGACTACGTGCTCGGCACCTGGCTCTAGGCCATACAGGTAATCGATGGTCTCAACCGCATCCAGATTGCCGTATGTCTCCCGAGCCTTGATGAACTCGTTAGTCGGTCCTGGGAACAAGAGTCGGTTCAACAGCATCCTGCGACGGTCTTTGTCTTCGCCCGCGAGTACCGCTTGGTCTTCAGCTGAGATAGGCGTGACACCAAACTTCGGTGACTTGCCTTGCAAGACCTTGGTTCGGAACGGCTCTGGCCAACCACCAGGCAAGTCGCCAAGTTCGCCAGCCATAAATCCGACCACTGAGTCAGGGATGTCGTAGTTCTGCGGGTTTTCGGCGAAATCGGCTGGATCAGCATTCACGGCAACGAGGTGAAGTGCCAGATCGCCAACCACCTTCGACGAAGGAGTCACCTTGGTCGGACGGCCGAGGATTTGGCTGGCGGCAGCATACATGTCTTCGACCCGCTCAAACTGGTCACCGAGACCCAGCGCGATCGCTTGCTGGCGAAGGTTTGAGAGCTGACCACCTGGAATCTCGTGTCGATAGACGCGACCGGTTGGGCCAGGCAAACCCGACTCAAATGGGGCGTATACGTTTCGAACAGCCTCCCAGTATGGCTCGAGAGCGCATACCGCGTCGAGGTTCATTCCGGTATCGCGCTCGGTGTGTGCCAGGGCAGCAACTAGAGCCGATGCCGATGGTTGGCTCGTGGTTCCGGCCATCGGAGCGCTGGCCACGTCAACCGCATCCACGCCGGCATCGATGGCGGCCATCAGGGTAGCCAGCTGGCCACCTGCTGTGTCGTGGGTGTGCAGGTGCACGGGAAGGTCGAATCGCTCGCGCAAAGCTCGAACCAGTTTCGCAGCGGCGGCAGGACGAAGCAGACCAGCCATATCCTTGAGCGCGATGATGTGCGCGCCGGCGGCAACAATTTGCTCTGCGAGATTTAGGTAGTAGTCCAGCGTGTAGAGCTTCTCATTTGGGTCGAGCAGGTCGGCTGTGTAGCAAAGACCGACCTCGGCAATCGCGGTCTTGGTTTCTAGCACTGCCTCGATTGCTGGGCGCATCTGTTCGACGTCGTTCAGCGCGTCGAAGATTCTGAAAATGTCAATTCCGGCGGATGCCGCTTCGGCGACAAATGCTTTGGTCACCTCAGTCGGATATGGCGTATAGCCAACTGTGTTTCGGCCGCGCAGCAACATCTGGATACAGACGTTGGGCAGTGCTGCTCGCATGGCCTCGAGGCGCTGCCATGGATCTTCACCCAAGAATCGCAGTGCCACATCGTAGGTCGCCCCTCCCCAAGCCTCAACCGAGAAAAGTTCAGGGGTGAGCCTTGCAACGTATGGAGCTATTTTGACCAGATCGCGACCACGCACTCGAGTTGCGAGCAGTGACTGGTGAGCGTCGCGGAATGTCGTATCGGTCACCGCAACTGGAACCTGCTGTCGAAGCGAGCGCGCAAACTCGGTTGGCCCAAGTTCGAGAAGGCGCTGACGCGATCCAGCCGGAGCCGGGCTGTTTAGGTCGACCTTCGGAAGCTTGGTCGATGGGCTCACGTGACCAGCTCGTGACCCGTTGGGCTGGTTGACCGTAACATCGGCCAACCAGGTCAAAATCTTCGTTCCACGGTCGGCTGAGGGCTTGTTCTGGAATAGGTAAGGGCGCTCGTCGATGAACGATGTGCTCAAGTCGCCGCTGGCGAATGTTTCATCAGCCACAACCGCCTGCAAGAACCCGATGTTCGTGGATACACCGCGGATGCGGAACTCGGCTAGCGCACGCTTAGTGCGAGTTACGGCCGACTTGAAGTCGCGGCCGCGCGAGATCAACTTCACGAGCATCGAATCGAAGTGCGGGCTCACCTCTGCACCGGTTGACACTGTTCCACCATCGAGACGAATGCCGGCACCACCGGGCGAACGGTAGGTCGTAATCTTGCCCGTGTCCGGTCTGAAGTTCTGGGCAGGATCTTCGGTGGTGATGCGACACTGAACCGCGAATCCGTGCATTGTGATCAAGTCTTGAGTGAGCCCGAGCTGTGCAAGCGTCTCGCCCGACGCGATGCGCATCTGGCTCTGCACCAGGTCAACATCGGTAATTTCTTCGGTCACGGTGTGCTCAACCTGAATACGCGGGTTCATTTCAATGAACACGTGCTTTCCGGCATTTACCCCGACCGTGTCAATCAAAAATTCAACGGTGCCCGCATTCTGATAACCGATGGCCTTGGCAAAAGCGACAGCATCGCGATAGAGCGTTTGACGCAGCTCCTCATCGATAAGCGGTGCTGGAGCAATCTCGACAACCTTTTGGTTGCGACGTTGAATCGAACAGTCGCGCTCAAACAGGTGAACGACA
>CAZXFZ010000024.1:3544-11122 GCA_964640285.1 uncultured Rhodoluna sp. | reverse complement strand
AACCAGTGCCGGCGGTCGACTTCAGCTTGATGATTGGACGGATGTCCTTGTCCTTCTTAGCCATTTAGCTGCGCTCCTTAGATCTTCTCGCCACGAGCAAGCAGCTCGGCTACAACAGCCTCGATGCCGCGAGCGTCAATTACCTTGATGCCGCGAGCCGAGAGGTTTAGGGTCACGTTGCGCTTCAGCGAAGGAACGAAGTAGGTCTTCTTCTGAATGTTTGGGTTGAAGCGACGCTTGGTCTTGTTCTGGGCGTGCGAGACGTGGTGGCCGAACTGTGGGCCGGTCTCAGTCACCTGGCAATAGGCTGCCATTTTTACTCCTTTAGAGGGGCAAGCCAGAACTCCCGGTTCAGAAGAACCCTTGGACTCGGCTTGATCAAAACATGGTTGCTTACTGTCACGGGACAGGCAACTGCTCAAGTTTAGGCGAGGTCGCCAACGTTAAGCAAGTCCCAGCTTGAAAAATTCAAGATTGACACGCCGAACAAATGCCAAAAATGTCGATCGTGTGGCTCGGTTTTGCGAATCCGTGAGCCGAGGCGACTTCATCCGCCCATTTTTCGACTCGGTCGGCTTCGATTTCAACGGTCAATCCGCACTCGCGACATATCAGGTGATGGTGGTGGTCGGTCGTGCAGGCGCGGTAAAGCAGCTCTCCGCTGGCACCTTGCAGCGAATCGGCCTCGCCCGCGGTGGCCAAGTCGGCGAGCGCCCGATAAACGGTCGCCAGGCCAATCGTTGACCCGTGATTTCGCAACACGAGGTGCAGTTGCTGCGCGCTGACAAATCCGATCGCTTCACCCAGGGCGTGCTTCACGGCATCCTTCTGCCAAGTGTTTCTCTTCGCAGCGGTCATGCGTTTGCTCCCGCGCGATCGCGCAGCCAGGCCACGAGTCGGCAGCCCAGATAGATGAGGAACGAGATCGTTGTTACATATGGGCTGATTGGCAGTCCGGCACCAACAGCCAGCAGGATTCCGCCGATCACCGAAACCAGCGCGAATACAACCGACAGCACCGGAACCAGAACCGTGGATGCGCTCACTCGCAGGGCCGCTGCTGCTGGCGTAACTAGCAGGCTCAGCACGAGCAAAGCGCCGACCACCTGAACGCTCGCGGCAACGGCTAAACCGAGCAGCACCATAAACAGGAGCGAGAGGGTGCGCGTTGGCACGCCACGGGCCGAGGCCACTTCGGGGTCAAGGCTGGCAAAGTTGAGCGGACGCCAGACCAGAATCAGCGTGATGATCACAACTCCGCAGATCACCGCCAACCACGCGAGCTTTGGGTCGTCGACCGCAACGATTTGACCGGTGAGCAAGCCGAACTTGTTGGCCGCGCGACCCTGATAGAGCGCCAAAGCCAGGATGCCCAATCCCAATCCAGCCGGCATCAAAACCGCAACTATCGAGTTGCGCTCACGGGCTTTTGACCCGAGCCAACCGATGATGCCCGCGGCAACCAGTGAGCCGAACAGGCTTCCCATCACCACGTCGATGCCGATGAGCAGTGCTATTGCAGCACCTGCAAAGCTGAGCTCGCTGATGCCGTGAACCGCAAATGACATGTCTCGGTTAGAAACAAAAATCCCAATCAGGCCGCCCATAACTGCCAGCAGAGCACCAGCAATTAGGGAGTTGAAAATCAGAGGCAGCAGTTGGTCGTAATCGCTGAAGTCAAAAAGCACCATGTTTATCGCCACTCCTCGTCAGGGTGGTGATCGTGTTCGTGAGTGCCGACCACCACGATGCGCCCCTGATTGCGAACCACATCAACCGGTGTGCCGTAGAGCTCGCTCAAGACCTCGCTGCGCAGAACTTCATCCGGAGTGCCAATCGAGAACTTGCCGTTTGCCAAATAGAGCACGCGGTCGACCATATCGAGCACGGGATTCACATCGTGAGTCACAAACAGCACCGCGGCGTCGTGTTCACTGCGTTCGCGATTGAGCAGCTCAGCGATGTTTCGCTGCTGGTGCAGGTCAAGTGCGCTGAGCGGCTCGTCGGCAAGGATCAACTTTGGCTCGCTAATAACCGCCTGGCCTACGCGAAGGCGCTGTAGCTCACCACCGCTGAGACTGCCGACCTTCTTGTTGGCATACTCGGTGGCACCTACGGCATCGAGCATTGCAGCAACTTTGCGTTTGTGTGCTCGACTGGCTTTCGAAAACGGAAGGTGCGGCAGCCCGAACTTGTGCCCGTCGAGCCCTAGGTGCAGCAGGTCGCGCCCGCGCAGCGGCAGGCCCGCATCCATGGCTCGGTTTTGGGGAATGTAGCCGACTCGAGCATTTCCGCGCTGCCCCCGACCCTGGCGAACCGTGCGGTTGCCGAGCCTGATCGTTCCGGCCGATAGTGGCAGTTGCCCAAGAATCGCCTTGAGCAGAGTGGTCTTACCTGAGCCGTTGGAGCCAATCACCGCAATGAATTCGTGAGGTTTGACCTCGAGGTTTAGGTTGCTCCAGAGCGTGCGCTCGCCAAAGGCGAGACTCGCCCCCTCGATGGTCAGAACCGGTTTAGTCACGCGATTAGTTGCCTTCGACGCTGGCGGGGTCGCCACCAGCAAGCGCAGTCTTGATCTTGAGTACGTTGTCACTCATCCATGCGATGAAGGATTGACCCAGTTCGGTTTGGAACTCAGTCACTTCGACAACAGGAACCTTGGCTGCCTTTGCCGCCTCAACGATTTGGTCGACCTGCGGGCTCGCGGTTTGGGCGTTGATAACTAGTAGGTCAACCTTGCCCTGCTTGATCAGGTTCAGGCTGTCGGCAAGAACTGCAACCGGAACATCGGTCTCTTCTTCGATAGCCTCAGCGAATGCAGGCGGAGTGACGTTCTGCAGGCCAAACAGGGTCAGCAGGTAGTCAGCAACAGGCTCTGACGAGAACACGGGACGCTCGAAGTTAGCTTCTACGCCGGCAGCAATGTCGTCTTCGAGAAGGCCTAGATCGGCCAAGAAGGTCTTGAGGTTAGCGTCAAAGGTAGCCTGCTCGCTCGGCTTGGCCTGACCAAGCTCGTAGGCGATGATTGGTGCGACCTCGGCCACGGCACCGAGTTCATACCAGTAGTGCTCGTTTACCTCACCCGCGCCTAGATCATTAGCTACGTGGATGATGGCTGGGCCCGTGCCGTCGGCGGTCGCGGTCTCGACCATCTGAGCGAAGAAGTCGTCATAGTGACCACCATTGATAATCGCGAGGTTGGCCGACTCAACCGCTAGCTGGTCACGGGCACTTGCCTCGTATGAGTGCGGGTCCTGGTTGGGGTCAGAAATGAGCGCGGTGGTCTCGACCAAGTCGCCACCGATGGCCTCGGCAATGCTCACCCAAACCGGAGTTGCTGCGATTACTTTGATCGCACCGGTAACGGTTGGTTTGGCTTCAGGTTGTTCGCTGGCACAGCCGGTGAGTCCGACTGCCAGAGCCAAAGCTGCGATGGATGCGCCAAGCGCCTTGAGGATTCGAGGTGATTTCGCGTTCATGCCAAAATCCTAAACGCTATTGATAATCGTTGTCAATAGCGTTTAGTGCGCTTGTTTGGTGCGCATTTTTGCGCGTTCGGGTTTACTGAGTAGCGCCCGGCTCATCCGCATAGATCGGCTGGCCTGTACGAGTGTCGTAGCGCAGGATCGGGCGTCCGGTTTGCGTGTCGTAGGCAACTGGCTTAACGGCCGGTATTGGACTTTCACTTGGGGCGAAGTTTTGCTGCACTTCAACGGGTAGCGGCACTGAGGGAAGTGAATCACTCGTGACCACTGCCGAGCTGTCTGTGCCGCCGTTAGCTTTGGCAGAAACCGCAATCAGCAATGCCGTGATTGCAAGCAAAATTCCTGCATAGAAAAGATAGCCCTGAGGCTGTGTTGGCATTTGCCACTTCAAGGCTTCAGCTAGAGCGTCGGGGTGTTCAAGAAGAACGAAGTAGGTCAAATCTGCAATAAAGCCGATTGGAAGCAGAGCAAGGTAACTCGCTGCACCAGCGCTAACAATCCAGCGGCGCTTCAAAACCAAACCGAGGATTCCGCCCGCTAGCGCCGTGAAAGGGAGAAAGAGCGCCTGAGGAAAGTACAGGAAATCGGCAAGCCAGTAATCGCCGCTGAAGTTCGTTAGGCGTTCAAACGCAGCGTTTTGCAAGGCAAACTCCCACTGACGAAAGTGGAGCCAAGCTCCAAACGCATAGGCTGCCAACAGCAAAGCACTTGCGATTCGAATGCGGATTGACGTCTTGTTCATGCGTTCCCCCTATTTCCTGGATTTTAACTATTTGAAGAAGCGTCTAATCCAGCAGCAGTGCGGGCTCTTCGATTACCGACGCGACATCCTGAACGAATCGCGAGGCAACGTCGCCGTCGACCACGCGGTGATCGAAAGTCGCTCCAATCGTGGTGATCTGGCGAACCACGATTTCATTGTTGACCACCCAAGGCTTCGGCCGAATCGAACCCAGTGCAACAATGCCAACCTCACCTGGATTCAAGATCGGGGTTCCGGTGTCAACACCGAAGACACCGATGTTGGTCAGCGTGATGGTTCCGTTCTGCATGTCGGCGAGTTGCGTCTTGCCCTCGCGAGCGGTCATCGCGAGCTGCTCGATGGCCTGAGCCAGCTCGAGCATTGACATCTTGTCGGCATCCTTGATGTTCGGCACAATCAGGCCACGCGGAGTCGCTGCGGCGATGCCGAAGTTCACATAGTTGTGAACGATGATCTCTTCGTCGGTCCAGGTTGAGTTCACGGTCGGGTTGCGACGCACGGCCCACATCATGGCCTTGGCCATAATCAGAAGCGGGGTCACCTTCACGCCGGCAAAGTCGGTGGATGCCTTCAGGCGCTTGACGTATTCCATGGTGCGAGTCGCATCCACATCAACAAAGATGCTCACGTGAGGTGCAGTGAACGCCGACTGAACCATCGCAGCCGCGGTGGCCTTGCGCACACCTTTAACCGGGATGCGTTCTTCGCGCTCGCTTGGCGCAGCAGGCGTGCTCAAGTTCCTGAACACCGAGGCCTGGCTCGAGTGGTTTAGCACGTCATCGCGAGTCACTTCGCCTGCGGTGCCGGTGGCTACGACCTTGGTTAGGTCGACGCCGAGGTCGCGAGCGAGCTTGCGAACTGGCGGCTTGGCGATGACCGACTCTTCGGCAACCAAGGCTGCAGTGTTGAGCAAACCGGTGGCAGGGTTAGCAACAACCGGCAAGGCAGCTGCAGCTGCGGTTGATGCCGAAAGCGCTGCGGCTGGAACGTGACGGCGACGGCGCGAGGCACCTGCTTCGTCGTTCACGCCATAGCCAACCAGGGTTGGGTTCTTCGCGGGGAAAGGCTTGGATGCCGATTCGGTGGCGGCTCGCTCGGCAGCGGCCTGTGCTGCCTCGGCAACCGCTTCGTGAGCGCTTGCGGCGGCGGCTGCAACGGCTGGGTCGATGGTTGGAATCGCCTGGGTAGCGGTGGCACCGGTTGCACCATCGGCAACTCGGCAGGCAATGATTGGCTTGCCGACCTCGACGGTTTGTCCCTCGGCGGCAAGCAGCTCAGCAACTTCGCCGGCGAATGGGCAAGGCAGCTCGACGAGCGACTTTGCGGTCTCAATCTCGACGATGATCTGGTTCACGCTGACCTGATCGCCGACCTTGACCTTCCACGAGACAATCTCGGCCTCGGTGAGGCCTTCACCGACGTCGGGGAGGTTGAAGTATGCGAGCTGAGTCATGAACTGCCTTTCGCCTAATAGGCCAGCGCCCGGTCGACTGCTTCGAGAATTCGGTCGGCGTCAGGCAAGAAAACTTCCTCGAGCTTGGCCGCAGGGTATGGCACGTCGAAACCACCCACGCGCAACACCGGTGCTTCTAGGTGATAGAAGGCGAGTTCGTGCACGCGAGCAGCAACTTCGGAGGCAACTGATACAAAGTTGCTGGCCTCGGATGCGACCACGAGCCGACCGGTCTTCTTGACCGAGTTCACGATCGTGGTGAAGTCAATCGGGCTCATCGAACGCAGATCGATGACCTCGATGCTCGTTCCCTCTTCGGCTGCGATCTCTGCAGCCTGAATCGAAGTGGCAACCATCGGGCCATAAGTGGCGACCGTGACATCACTGCCCTCTCGAAGAACACGAGCGGTGTGCATTCCGGCCGGTGGTTCGTCCAGGTTGACCGGACCCTTCTGCCAGTAGCGACGCTTCGGCTCAAAGAACATCACAGGGTCGGTGGATGCGATTGCCTGCTGGATCATCCAGTAGGCGTCGTTTGGGTTCGACGGGCTAATCACGCGCAGGCCGGGGGTGTGCGCAAAGTAGGCCTCAGGGCTTTCACTGTGGTGCTCAACCGCACCGATGCCGCCGCCGTAAGGCACGCGAATAACTACCGGCATCGTGGTGTGGCCTTCGCTGCGGTTCTGCAGTTTTGCCAGCTGACTCGTGATCTGGTCGAAAGCGGGAAAGATGAATCCGTCAAACTGGATTTCGACGACTGGGCGATAGCCGCGCATGGCCAAACCGATAGCGGTTCCGACGATTCCCGACTCGGCGATTGGCGAGTTGAATACTCGGTCTTGACCGAACTCTTTGTGCAGGCCTTCGGTAACGCGGAATACACCACCGAGCTCGGCGACATCCTCACCAAAGACGAGGATTTTGTCGTTCTCGGTGAGTGCCTTGCGCAGACCAGCGTTGATTGCCTTGGCAATCGACATTTCGACAAAGTTAGGCATTAGTGCACGCTCCCGATGTTCGGGATTTGGCTCGGGTCTGGGTTAGCCAGGTGACCCTGGTCGCCAAATGAAGACTCGTATGCCTCGAGCCAGGCGAGCTGCTCTTCGATTAGTGGGTGCTGCTCGCTGTAGACGTACTTGAACATGTTTTCGAACGGTGGATTCTTGAGCGCAAAGGTCGCAGCGCGAATCTCTTCGCTCAGCTTCTCACCGGCCTGCTCGACCTCGTCGAAGAACTCCTGCCCGATGCCCTGGCGACGCAGGAACTTCTCAAGTCGGGTTAGCGGGTCGCGAGCCTTCCAGTACTCAACCTCTTCGCTGTCGCGGTACTTGGTCGGGTCGTCGCTCGAGGTGTGTGCCCCGATGCGGTAGGTCAGAGCCTCAATCAGGAACGGGCCGGCGCCTGCTCGGGCTTCATCCATGTGCTTTTTGGTGACGGCATAGCAGGCAAGCACGTCGTTTCCATCGACACGGATGCCGGGGACGCCGAAACCTGCACCGCGCTGGAACAGTGGCACTCGGGTCTGGGTGTGCGTTGGAGCAGAGATGGCCCACTGGTTGTTCTGAATAAAGAAGACCAGCGGCACCTGATTGTTAGCGGCAAAGAGGAACGCTTCGCTGACATCACCTTCGGCGGTCGCGCCATCACCGACATATGTGATGACTGCTTGATCTTCTTCGGGGTTTCCGGTTCCGACCTTGCCGTCAAACTTGACGCCCATCGCATAACCGGTGGCGTGAAGGGTCTGGGTGCCGAGCACGATTGAGTAAAGGTGGAAACGGGTCTCGTCTGGGTTCCAGCCACCGTGGTTGACTCCGCGAAGCATCGTCAAAATCGACATCAGGTCGATTCCGTGAGTGATTGCTACTCCATGCTCG
>CAZXFZ010000024.1:0-3534 GCA_964640285.1 uncultured Rhodoluna sp. | reverse complement strand
GAAAAATGTGGTCGTTGTGCCCCACCGCATAGCCCGAGCCAATCTGGGCACCCTCTTGGCCGATTGCCGGAATCCAGAGACCTAGCTGACCTTGGCGCTGCAGCGCGTTGGCTTCGAAGTCGAAACGGCGGATGCGAGCCATGTCGCGATAGAACTTGAGAAAGTCGTCTTCGCTCAGCCCCTGCACAAGCTTGGCGTACTCGGCGTATTGAGGCGCCACCGAATACTCACCTTCTGGGGTGAGCAGTTGCACCATCGGCACGCTTGCGTCTTGAGCAGTCACGACAACTAATTTACTTTGCTCGTGACACAATCTAGACATGATTCGATTTCTAATCAGTGCCGTCATCAACGCGGTCGGCCTTTGGGCCGCCTCGACCATCGTTCCGGGAATCCACTTCACGCCATACGGCGGAACCGGTTTCTGGGAGACAGCCGGCTCATACCTTGTGATCGGCGCGATTTTTGGAATCGTCAACACGCTAATCGCCCCAGTAATCAAGGTCATCGCTTTTCCGATTTACCTGCTCACCTTCGGCCTAATTTCGTTCGTGATCAACGGCGCCATCCTGATTTTTGTTGCCTGGCTGTCAAGCCTGATTGGCGGAGAAACTCTGACCATTGATGGATTCACCCAGGCGGGTCTCTCGATTGAGTCACTCGGTTGGGCGATGTTGGGTGCGATTGTGATGAGCATCGCATCAATGGTCACCAGCTGGGTGTTCCGAATCATCCGAATCTTCTAGCCTTCGAGCCGAGAACCACTCGACTCGACCGCGTTTGTCGCCAACGTAATCGGCTAGCCAACGAAGTTTTGCCCTGAGGCGCAAATCATCGCTTCTATCGGCATCGCCAGCGGTTTGCCGATAACCCGACATGCCATGCGCTTCAATCGGCGTATCCAAACCGGGTTCGTCAAAGCGACTGCTCACCGTTAGAAAGTTCTTGGTTATCGGATTTGGTTGGCCATCGAGCTTTGGCACCGGATCGTTGGAGTGCTCAAATGCCAGCACCTGAACACTCGGCAAGATGCCCTTGCCTGCGATTGGCGATCCGAAGGTGACGAGGCCGGCAACCTCGTATGCATGCCTCGAGGATGCGATGTTCGCAGCGACGATGCCGCCCTGCGAGTGCCCGACGAGCCGCACACTATCGCCGGCACCAGCCTTTGCCAACTCAAGTGCCTCTTGCACTGCGCGCTGGCTGGCGGCCAACTGATCATTAGTCATGGCGTGGGCGTTAGAGGTCATGTCGAGTGGGTTGGCTCCAGCCCGAATCGACCAATCTTGGGTGCCCGGAACATAGACCACTACGTGGTTGCCATAACGCTCGATTCGGATTTCGGCCTCTGCCGCGGGAGTGTTGTTTTCGGCGGCCAGCTTGAGCCGTGTTGCCAGTGCGATTGCTGTTCGTGGCGGCCACTGGTCACCCGCAAAACCAACCCTGGCAACGGCAACCGACCTCTCGCGCAGCAGCCCCAGCGGTGATACCGCACCGATGGCACCAGCAGCCAACCCCGAAACATTGAAGTCGGCCAGTTCGGCGAGGTTTTGAGTGACCTTCTGTTCAACACCGAAATAGTGCTCGGCAGCCAACTGGCATCCGTTCTGGATTCGTTCAAATTGACTCAAGAGCTTGGGCAAATGCATCGCGATTTGCACGGAGTTGATGGGATTGCCGGCTGCAGATTGAAGATTTAGAAAAGAAAGCAAAGATTGCGCACTCGCGCCGACTTGGGCGGACACTCGTTCGATCTCGGCTCGACTAACGCGAATTCCCAGTCCACCTGCGATGTTCAGACCATCGGGCATCGCTGATCACCAACCGCCAATTGCCCAGTCCTGGCCCAATTGCACCTGCAAACTGCGCAGGTCATCGGCGAGCGCTTCAATTGCGACGCAACAGGCGAGCGCTGCAGAACCAGACCACTCGTTAGGGTTAGGAATCGCTTGCAGAAGTAGGGTGAGCGCATGGTCTATTTGGGGCATGGCAAAAGCGTGCGGCACGCATCCTATTGGCGGGTGACTCGGGCGAAATCTGTGGAAAACTCGGGCAATATAGATGCGTGAGCAATCTTTCAGCGCAACCCCTCAGCCCCCTCGACGGTCGCTACCGACAGGCGGTGTCTGAGCTCGGAAACTATCTGAGCGAGGCCGGACTCAACCGCGCTCGCGTGCAGGTCGAAATCGAATGGCTCATTCACCTGGCCAACCGTGACCTTCTTGGAACCGGACGACCAATCGACCTGACCGAGGCCGCTGCTCTGCGCGCAATCGTCACGAACTTTTCTGATGCCGATGTTGCAACGCTCGCCGAGACCGAGGCGACCACCAAGCACGATGTCAAAGCGGTCGAATACTTCATCCGCAAGAAGCTGACCGAGCTGGGGCGAACCGACCTGCTCGAGCTAACTCACTTCGCCTGCACCTCAGAAGACATCAACAACCTCTCGTATGCGATTACCGTGCGGGATGCGGTCACCAATGTTTGGTTGCCGCGAGTCGAGAAACTGCTCGAAAAACTTCGCGAGCTTGCCGGTCGCTACATCGACTCTGCGATGATGAGCCGCACCCACGGTCAGCCGGCAACACCGACCACCATGGGCAAAGAGATTGCAGTCTTTATTCACCGCCTCGAACGTCAGGTTGAACGCATTCGCAAACAGGAATACCTAGGCAAGTTCTCGGGTGCCACTGGAACTTTCTCGGCTCACGTGGTCGCCGCTCCATCGGTTGACTGGGCTGGCGAGTCAGAGGCTTTCGTGACCTCGCTGGGCTTGACCTGGAACCCACTCACAACCCAGATCGAGTCGCACGATTGGCAAGCCGAGCTCTATTCGAGCGTCGGTTTGTTCAACCGCATTCTGCACAACCTCTGCACCGACATCTGGACCTACATCTCGCTCGCATACTTCAAGCAGATTCCAGTTGCGGGAGCCACTGGTTCTTCAACCATGCCGCACAAAATCAACCCGATTCGATTCGAGAATGCCGAATCAAACCTCGAGCTCTCGTGCGCAATTCTCGACAGCCTCGGCTCAACCCTCGTGACCTCAAGGTTGCAACGCGACCTCACCGACTCGAGCTCGCAGCGCAACATCGGACTCGGCTTTGGCCACTCGCTGCTGGCCATCGACAACGTGACTCGTGGCCTCAACGAGATCGACCTGTCACCCGCCGTGCTTGATGCCGACCTCTCTGACAACTGGGAGGTTCTGGGCGAGGCAATCCAGACAGTGATTCGTGCCGAAGTGGCAGCTGGTCGTTCAACCATCAGCGATCCATACGCTCTGCTCAAAGAATTGACCCGCGGCAAGCGAGTCGGTCACGACGAACTCGTAGTTTTCGTAAACGAACTAGACATCAGTCAGGATGCGAAAGACCGCCTGTTGGCTCTTCGCCCACACACCTACACCGGCTTGGCTGCCGAACTCGGCAAGCGCATCCTTTAGATTCTCGCCGCTGAACTGTGGTCTGGATCAATAGTTCGGGGCTGGCGGCAAATTCCAGCACGCTGCGAGAGTTTTCGAACCCT
>CAZXFZ010000023.1:3960-11296 GCA_964640285.1 uncultured Rhodoluna sp. | reverse complement strand
TCGAGCACCCAGCACAGGCCGCTGCAGCTGAAGGCGAGTTTGCCGGAGCACTAACCAGCCTCTTCGCTGTTGCCGAGGCCTACCCGAAGTTGCAGGCCAACCAGAACTTCTTGGCCCTGCAGAGCGAACTGACTGACACCGAGAACAAGATCATGGCTGCCCGACGCTTCTATAACGGTGGCGTGAGCGAACTCAACACGAAACTCGAGCAGTTTCCGCAGAACATCCTGTTCAAGAACAGCAAGATCAAGCAACGCGAGTTCTTCGAGGTAGAAAACCCTGCTGCGATTCAAGAGCCGCCACAGGTTAAGTTCTAAGGCAACTCGCTAACAAACAAACCAGAACGCTATGTATTCGGCAATCGCTGCTAACAAACGAAACACCGTCATCATTGTCGGTCTTTTTGTTGCGGTCATCGGTGGGCTTGCCTACTGGTGGGGTGCGGCCTCGGGCAACGGATCGAGTGCCTTCCTGATCATCGGATTCGTGCTGGTTTATGCCTTGATTCAGTACTGGTTCGCTGGCTCATTCGCTATTGCAATGAGCGGCGCAATTCAGATTCAAGAAAAAGACAACCCGAGGTTGTGGCGCATTGTCGAGAACCTCTCGATTAGCCAGGGCATGCCCATGCCCAAGGTTTACATCATCCAAGACCCGGCACCAAACGCCTTTGCGACCGGGCGAGACCCCAAGAATGCCGTCGTTGCAGCCACCACCGGTTTGTTGGCCATCATGGATGACCAAGAGCTCGAGGGAGTCATGGCTCACGAGCTCGGCCACGTCAAGAACTATGACATTCGAGTATCGACAATTGTTTTCGGACTCGTTAGCGCGATTGGTATCCTCGCCGATTTCGCGATTCGAGCCTCGTTTTTTGCCAGCCACGGCAGCCGCGACAACAAGGATTCGGGTGCACTTGGCTTGGTGTTGATTCTGATCGGAATCGTTGCCTCGATTGTTGCCTGGTTGATTGGCCCCCTCGTTTCGGCGGCGGTTTCACGTCAGCGCGAGTACCTAGCCGATGCAACCGCAGCGCAAATCACGCGCTACCCCGACGGGCTGGCCTCTGCACTGCGCAAGTTGGGCGAGTACGGCCGCCCAATGCGCAAGGCCCCTGCCGCTATGGCACACATGTTCATCAACGACCCGGTCAAGCCTGGTCTGGTTGAGCGCATGTTCTCGACCCACCCACCGATTCCGAACCGCATCCAGCGCCTTCGCGACATCGGCGGCAAGTTCTAATTCAGAGCCGCCCGCAAGCCTTCAGCGTAATTGCCTTTCTCGGCAACCTTGATTTGCTCGAGCCCCTGCCACTTCGCGGCATCCTTCAAAACTTTGGCAACGGCGTTTGCTGAGCTCTTGACCTTGGCTGCCGTCAGCCAGGGCTCATGCCAACTGGCCTGAACCAGCAGGGTTTTTGCTTTGCGGTCGCTCTTCAAATCCAAGCGCCCAATCAATTCACCGCGGTGGAGCACCGGCAGAGTGTAGTAGCCATAAATGCGCTTCGGTTCGGGCGTGTAGATCTCTATCTTGTAGTCGAAGTTATAGAGCGCGAGTGCGCGATCACGGTTGCGCACCAGCTGGTCGAAAGGGCTCAAGATCGTGGTGTGGCTCGGCTTGGCAGCGAGAGCGGATGCCGTCGAAACGTCATCCAACGTTGCTCGCCAATCGCGATGCACGAACACTCGCTCATTCCAGCCAGGCACCTCAACCTCGAACAGTTCACCCTGCTCAACGAGCTCAAGCACTCGGGGTCGAATCACACTCGGATACTCGCTGTGTGAGCTAGCGGCATCCTTGAGGCTGCTAACACCTTCGGCGCGAATCGCTCGGGCCAGCACGGTTCGCTCGAGCTCTGCGGCATCGAAGTCACTGTGCAACGCATCCAAAGTCGCCGAATCTAGAACGTCTTCGGGCAGGGCATATCTTCGGGCAAAGTTTTGTCGACCGGCACTGGTGACTTCGCCAGCATCGAGCAACACTTCAAGCGCCGTCTTGACTGGCGACCAGCCCCACCAGTTTCCGGTGCGGCGGTTTTGATCGTGCTCAATTTGGTTCAAGGTGAGCGGCCCCTTGGCCTTGAGTTCGGCCTTGAGCCATGAAATCAGCTCGCCGTGCTCGGCAACTAACTCGCGGTAACGTCGGTGGTTTCGATAGTTGGCCATTCGAAAGCGCCACAGCGGCAGGTCAACAGTGCGAATCCAGGACGCCTGTCGCACCCAGTACTCACTCAGCGTTGCCTGCTGTTTGAGTTCGACGCCACCAGAGCCAAGCGTGAAACTCGGATCGGCAAGCGCATCCAATTTGGTCTTGTCGAAGCTGCCGATTCGCGAAAACACCGGCATGTAGTGGGCACGTTCGAAGACGTTCACCGAGTCGAGTTGCAGCACGGTGAGCTGGTCGAGCACCTCGAGGGGAGAGGTTCCGGCAGGGGACTTTTGCGATAGTCCAAGCGCGTGCAGGTTGAGTGCGCGAGCCTGCTGCAGACTCAATTGCTCGGGCATGGCACCTCTTCTCAAACTAAACTCTTACTCTATGACCAACTCGCCTGTTCCAGTGCCATCGTTAGCCGACTTCAACGCCGCGCTCGACAACGTGCGCGCTGTGGCGATTGAGACCCCCGTTTTGCACAGCAACTACCTGACCTCGCTGCTCGGCGTAGATGTGCACCTAAAGTGCGAAAACCTTCAGCGCACCGGTGCCTACAAGCTGCGCGGCGCCTACAACCGCATGAGCAAGTTGACTGCTGCCGAGCGACGCAAAGGAGTCGTGGCCGCCAGCGCAGGAAACCACGCTCAGGGAGTTGCGCTCGCCGCCAAAAAGCTCGGCATAAAGGCAACCATTTTCATGCCGGTCGGTGCATCCCTGCCTAAGTATCAGGCGACTCAGAACTATGGTGCAACCGTCGTGCTCGAGGGTGCGGTGTTCGCCGAAACCCTGAAGGCAGCCCAAGAGTATGCCGCCAAAAAGGGCGCAATCTTTATTCCGCCGTTCGATCACCTCGATGTTGTGATTGGTCAGGGAACCGTTGGTCTCGAGATTCTTGAGCAAGTGCCAGACGTCAAGAACATCCTGGTTGGCATCGGCGGCGGCGGCCTTGCAGCCGGTGTTGCGGTGGCAGCCAAACTCGAGGCCGCGCGGCAAGGTCGCAAAATCAAGGTAATCGGAGTCGGCGGCGTATGTGGCGCCACTGAAGGCGGGTCGGGCCGTGCAGATTCAAGCCAAACCGACAGTGGCCGACGGCATCTCGGTGGCCAAACCAGGCGCTGTGCCATTCGAGTTGATTCGCAAGCACATCGACAAGGTCGTGACCGTTTCTGAAACCGAAATCGTCAAGGCCATCGTCACGATGCTCGAACGCTCAAAGCAGGTCGTCGAACCTGCTGGTGTGGTCGGCGTCGCAGCTCTTATGGCTGGCAAGTTCAAGCCCAAGGGCACGACCGTTGCTGTGCTAAGCGGTGGAAACATTGATCCGCTGCTGCTGCAAAAAGTGATTGGAACCGGTCTCGAGGCATCCGAGCGCTACACCACCATCTCGGTGATGTTGCCGGACCGCCCTGGTCAGCTGGTAAAAACGGCAGAGGCGGTGGCTCGCGCTCACGGAAACGTGGTCGAGGTCTTGCACACCCGCCACGGTCTGGGGCTCGACGTCTCAGAGGTCGAGCTGCGACTCGCTGTTGAAACAACTGGCCACGAACACCGCATGCGAGTTCTGCAAGAACTAAAAGACGCTGGGCTCAAGCCTCGTCTCGAGAACGAATAACCTGAACCCAGCGTCGATTTAGAGCTGTCTAGGCATCACCTAGCAGGATGCCGATTGGCGCTTATGCGTTGACCTTTTCTTCGGTGGCCGACTTTGCCGCTTCGGCTGGCTTCTCTTTCTTGTTCTTCGAGAAGACCCAGATGGTGATTCCAACGTAGAGCGCCCACGCTGCAGCTTCTAGAAGCGACATGGTTGGGCTGAAGTTGAAGATGCCCTTAGCCAACGAGCCGACGAAGGTTTCGACCGACCAGACTGCGCTGATGTCGTAGAGCTTGTCGTTTAGACCAGGGATGATGCCAACCTCCTGGAATTCATGAATCGCGTAGGTCAAAACACCAGCGGCGACGAAGATCAAGAAGTAGCCGGTGACAGTGAAGAACTTCTTTAGGTTCAGCTTGAGCGAGCCGCGGTAAATCAACCAACCCAGAAGAATGGCGGTTGCCAAACCAATTGAGAAGCCGATTGCAGGGGTAGCGAATGACCCAGTTGCCTGAACTGCTGAATAGAAGAACAGCGCGGTCTCGAGGCCCTCGCGAGCTACGGCGACGAACGCCATAATCACAATCATCCAGACCGAGGTCTTGATAGCTTGCTCAAGTTTGCCCTGAAGTTCAGCGGCAATCTTGCGGCCGGTGTCACGCATCCAAATGATCATCCAGGTAACCAATGCGACTGCGATCAAACTAACGGCGCCAGCAAAGGTTTCGGCGAAAACCTCTGATTCTTTTTCTGAAAGGGTGCGAGTAACGGCGAAGACAATTCCGCCGAGTGCTGCGCTGAACAGCACGGCACCGATGACGCCCTGCCAAACATTCTTGATGTATTGGTGGCGCTTGGTCTGAACTAGATAGGTGAGCAGGATGCTGACTACGAGTGCAGCTTCTAGGCCTTCACGGAGGCCGATTAGATAGTTAGGAAACAATTTCGGGTTTCGAGCGCAGTATCAGCTGCGTCGTCCTTTCTTTATTTAGTTAGGGTTGCCTAAGTAAGGCTAACCTAACTAATCCGAATTGGTCAAGGCTTGGGCAAGAAAAAAGGGACCCCGACTTTGCGGGATCCCTCTTTTGGTGAGTCGATTTAGTAGTAGTAGTAGCTGCTCGAAATCAAAGCGCCCATCGCAACAAAGTAAATGATTGCAAACACGATGCCAACCGCGAGGAAGACCCAGCTGAGAGTGAGTGCTAGGTTGTTGCGCTTGACCGAAAGCGGCCCGGTTGCCTGAGCCTGTGCTTTGCCAACATAGGCCAGAATCAGGCCGATCAGCGGGCTAAAGAATGCAAACACCAGTGCCAGAGTCACGATCGTCGGAATCTGCTCGCCGTAGCCCGTTGGTGCTGAATATGCTGGCGCAGCCGGAGCTGCTCCTGCTGCCGAACCTGATGCTGATGCGCCACATTTTCCGCAGAACTGAGCTGCATCATCACGTTGGGTGCCGCACTGTGAACAAAAAGTCATTTGTTTCCCCTCTAACTCAAATTGAGCCGCTTCGAGGATTAGCCCTCGAAGTGACGTACGCTGAGGATTTCGACTTCCATTTCGCGACCATTTGGTGCGAAGTAGGTAAGTTTTTCCCCAACCTTGGTTCCCATAATGGCAGAACCGAGCGGGCTGTCAGGAGAATAGACGTCGATTTCTGTGCCTTCGGCGATTTCGGCAGACCCAAGCAGAAACTCCATCTCGTTTCCGCGAAGGCTGATTTTCACAATCATGCCCTGGTGCACCGTGCCATCGGCAGCAGGAGCCTCACCGACCTGGGCCTCGGCCAGCAGCTGCTCGAGGCGGCTGATTCGAGCCTCAATCTTGCCCTGTTCCTCTTTGGCAGCGTGGTAGCCGCCGTTCTCTTTGAGGTCGCCTTCTTCGCGAGCTTCCTGAATCTTGCGAGCGATGTCTTTGCGGGCAACATCGAGCAGATAAACCAGCTCAGCGCTCAAGCGATCGTGGGCTTCTTGGGTAAGCCAGGTGGCTTCGTGTTCTGAAGTCATAATCCTTAAAACTTACCAGCAGCGCCAGATTGAGGCACTAACCCCCAGCTCCGTGGTGTTCACGTTCAAGGTCTTTACGGTTAGGTCACCCGGGGCAAAAGTCAGTTCTCGAAACCCGACAATCGCAAACTTCTCGTTTTGCACCTGAATCGCGCAGGTGGTCGATTGTGCCGGCAGGTGGATTGGCTTGACTTCGACAGTTGCGTGCTGCGCATCCTCGATAACAAAACTCGCCACTTCGACCTCGGCACGGTTGGTGCTCTCTAGAGCAACGGCCCAGGCCCAAACTAGAAAGGCCACCAGCAGGATGCCCATGCCGGCAATCAGCCAGTTTCGCTGCGCGCGACTGGCTCGCTTGGGCTTTTGGCCATAGCGTTGCGCGAGGAAGTCTGCGTCGGAACTCACACCTTAAGGCTACATACTTAAAGCATGCGAAACCTGCTCATGAGCCTTCTTGCCGCAACCCCAGTGCCGAGCGAAACCGCCGATCCGGCCAACACCTGGTACAGCCCGGGGACTATCGGTTTTGTGATGACGTTTATCGTCGTGGTTGCAGCTCTTGCTCTGATGTTTGACATGGTGCGCCGGGTGCGCCGAGTTCGCTACCGTGCCGAGATTCAGGCCAAGTTGGATGCCGAAGCCGGTGAATCTTCATTGGCGTCGCAGGGCACAAAGCCAGCCGCAGCCAAGCCAGCCAGTGCCAAGCCGACGGCCCAAAAGAGCGCGACTACCAAGCCTGCAGCCGCCAAGCCAAAGGCCAGCACGACCCGACCGAAGCCAGATCGCCCAGCTGCACCGCCAAAGCCAAAGCGCGACTAGCCGAACGAGCCAGGCGCTGGGCTGAGGCAAATCAGCAGGATGCCCGTCCAGTGGCTCATGAATGCGAGCACCGTGAAGGTGTGGAAGATCTCGTGAAAACCAAAGTGACCCGGCCAAGGGTTTGGCTTCTTCAGCGCATAAACAAGTGCGCCGAGCGTGTAGGCGAGCCCGCCTGATAGAACCAGAATCATCATTGGGGCATTCGCGTTCATGAAATCGACCACGTATGCCATGGCGCCCCAACCCATCCCGACATAAATCGGCACGTAAAGCCAGCGTGGAGCGCTAATCCAAAAGACTCGGAAGCCAATGCCCAGTAGGGCGGTTCCCCAGATTATCGACATCAGGACGATGGCCTTTTCTTGCGGCAGGGCCAGCCAGGTAATCGGGGTGTAGGAGCCCGCGATCAGCAAAAAGATGTTTGCGTGATCGATGCGCTTAAGCACTTTTTTAGTGCGCGGCCGCCAGTTGAAGCGGTGATACAACGCCGAGTTTCCGAATAGCAGAACCGAGGTCGCAAAAAAGATTGCCGCGGTGATTTTTGCCGGTATTCCGTGGGCCAGAACCACCAGCACGATGCCACCGGCAACCACAAGTGGCAGCACTCCAGCGTGAATCCAACCTCGCCAGGATGGTCGGTCGTCTTTTGGCTCTCTGAAGCCTTGCGTGATTGGCATACCCATGAGGCAACCCTAACCCGAGTAGTAGCCTTGAAGACGTGCGCAACCTGATTTATCGGTTATACGAGAGCAAACTCGAGCATGCTCTGCGC
>CAZXFZ010000023.1:744-3950 GCA_964640285.1 uncultured Rhodoluna sp. | reverse complement strand
ACGTTGGGCAACCAAGCAGGGCGGAAAAGCCAAGCAGGGTCACTTGGCCGGAGCTGCCAAAATCCCAAGGTTTCTTGAGTGGTGCGACGAGCTGGGCATCAAAGTCGTCACGATTTATTTGCTCTCAACCGACAACCTCACTGGGCGTTCGGCCGCCGAACTGGACGCGCTGCAGAAAATCATCGGTGGCCTGGCTACTGACTTGGCCGATCAGGGGCGCTATCGCATCCAGTTAGTTGGCGACAGGGAGGCTATTCCAGATCGTCTTCTTGGCACCCTGGTAAAGGCTCAGTCGCGCACCAAAAACACCGAGGGTGTGCACGTGAACCTTGCAATCGCCTATGGTGGGCGCAAAGAAATCGCGGATGCCATGCGCTCGATCGTGAAGACCCACGCCAAGGCGGGCAAGAGTCTGGATGCGCTCGCCGAAATCCTGACGCCCGAGCTGATTGCAGAGCATCTCTACACCAGCGGACAGCCCGACCCGGATCTGCTGATCAGAACCTCGGGCGAGCAACGGCTCAGTGGGTTCCTGCTTTGGCAGAGTGCCAACAGCGAGTTTTATGTGGCTGAGGCGCTTTGGCCAGACTTCAGGCGCGTCGACTTCTTGCGTGCGCTGCGCGATTTCCAGTCACGCCACCGCCGATTCGGCAAATAGGTCAAGGGCCGGGTTGCGGTTGCGGTCGCGAGTTTCGCATCCCCGAAGATAACGCAATGTAAACAAACACGGTCTCGCGCGTGTCGTGCGGGTAATTGCGCGCAACGCCGACATAACTTTGTGGCAAGCAAGGCATCTTGGCCGAGCAAAGCTAAAGACAGGGAGCGCCCGTGGCCCAAACCGCATCCTCAAAAACTGCGAAATCAACGCGAAAGGATGCCGTTTCGGCGAGCGCTCAACCTAGCGCCAAACCAAGCGCGAAACTCAAACAAACAACCAAGACCTACGTCATCGACACGTCAGTGCTGTTGAGCGACCCCAAAGCAATTTTCAAGTTCAAAGAGCAGGAAGTTGTGATTCCGATCGTTGTGATCAACGAGCTCGAAAAGAAACGCAACGACCCGGAGATCGGCTACTTCGCCCGCCAAGCGCTTCGTCACCTCGATGACCTTCGCATCGAGCATGAGCGCCTCGATTTCCCTATCGAGGTGGGCGATGGGGGAATCCTTCGGGTTGAGCTAAACCACATCGACCAGAGCGCGCTGCCGGTCGGGTTCCAGCTCGGCGACAACGACAGTCGCATCCTTGCCGTGGCATTCAACCTGGCGAGCGAGGGGCAAGACGTAACGGTGGTCTCTAAAGACCTGCCCATGCGCGTCAAGGCCGCAGCGCTCGGAATGAATGCCGACGAGTATCGCAATGACAATGCGGTCGACAGCGGCTGGACCGGCATTGCCGAACTCGAACTCACTGGCGACGAGATGGCCGACCTGTATGACACCGAAATCATCAAGCACAAGGCCGCAGCAACGTTGCCGATAAACACCGGTGTGATTCTGAATTCTGAGCGCGGCAATGCACTTGGGCGAGTCATGCCAGGCAGCAAGATTCGCATGGTTCGCGGCGATCGCGACGTATTCGGTGTGCACGGGCGTTCGGCCGAACAGCGGTTGGCAATCGACATCCTGCTGGATTCTGACATCGGAATTGTTTCGCTTGGCGGCAAGGCCGGAACCGGAAAGTCGGCGCTCGCGCTTTGTGCAGGGCTTGAGGCCGTTCTCGAGCGTCGTCAACACAAGAAAATCATCGTGTTTCGCCCGATTTATGCAGTTGGAGGGCAAGAGCTCGGATACCTGCCAGGCAGCGAGAACGAGAAGATGAACCCTTGGGGTCAGGCGGTTTTTGACACCCTCGGTCCACTGGTTTCGAAAGAGGTCATCGAGCACATCGTTGATCGCGGGCTTATCGAGATTTTGCCGCTGACCCACATTCGCGGTCGATCGCTGCACGATGCCTTTGTGATTGTGGATGAAGCCCAGTCGCTCGAGCGAAACGTGTTGCTCACGGTTCTCTCGCGAATCGGTCAGAATGCCCGCGTTGTGCTCACACATGATGTTGCCCAGCGTGACAACCTTCGAGTTGGCCGCCACGACGGCGTTGCAGCGGTAATCGAGGCGCTCAAGAACCACGACATCTTCGCGCATGTAACTTTGACCCGCAGCGAGCGTTCGCAAATCGCTGCGCTAGTCACCGACTTGCTCGACAACTAGGCTGTGGCCATGAACACAAACGGAATCTCTATTCCAGCGGGAATCGAAAAGCTGATGACCGACTACTTCGAGGTCATGCATCACCAAGACATGGAGCTCTTCGACAAGGTCTTTCACAAGGAATGCTGCCTTTACGGAGTTCCAGATGGGCAGTTGAACCTGCGTCCATACGATGTTTATCGCGCTGCGGTGGCTGCCCGCCAATCGCCGGCCGAACTCGGCACCCCTCGCGACGACCAGATTCTGGCCTTCGACCAGCTCAGCGACAGTTTGGCATGGGTGAAGCCGCAACTGCAGATGTTCGGCGGAATCATGCAGGACTACCTAAATCTGGTTTACCTCGACGGCCAGTGGTGGATTATGGCCAAGATGTGGGAGAAGGTCGGCGAATACTAGGTTGCGGCCCAAGGTTTCGCTGTTCTGTGCATAACTTCTGCAGCCAATTTGCAGCGCGTTTAGCGTTGCTAAATGCTTCAAACCATTGACTGGATGCGTGCCTGGCCCGCACTGCTTGGCGTGGGCTACCTACTTGCGGTAGCTGTTCCACTGACGGTGGTCGATCTGCGCGAGCGCCGACTGCCTAATCGCCTTGTTCTGCCTGCTTTTCCAGCGGCGCTCGCCGGGCAAGTAGTGGCAACTATCTTGGGCTCCGATTGGATGCGTTTAGCAGTCGCCGTGATTTCGGCCCTGCTGCTGTTTGCAATAGGAGTTTTTGCCAGCACACGATTCAACTTTGGAATGGGCGACGTCAAACTAATCGCAGCCATGGCACTGGCTCTGTCGTGGTTCAACCCTTTGTTGCCGCTTATCGCCCTGATGTTGGCCTCGGTTGCCGCGAGCGCGTGGGTGGGGGCGAAGGTATTATTCGCGGGCGCATCCTTGCAGGCTTCGATTGCACTAGGGCCATACCTGCTGCTGGGTTTTGCGATTAGCGTTGTTGTGCCGCTGCCATTCAGCTAAGAGTGTCTTGGTAAACTCAAATACTGAGGTTGAGAGGG
>CAZXFZ010000023.1:238-734 GCA_964640285.1 uncultured Rhodoluna sp. | reverse complement strand
GTACGTTGCAAAGTCAGGCAGCTACAAAGCAACAAATTCAGTAGTTTGGACCATGAACTTCTATCCATACAACTACTAACCCAAAAGCTTGACTTGAGCTAACGCCTCGTTTTTGCCGCTGATCGCAGGTGCCTAAAGGCGCTTGGCAGCAGCTCAAAGGTTGAAATCGCGATCATTAAGCCGGCAACCACAAGCAGAATGAACCCGGTTTGGCGTTCGAGCGCAAGCAACTCGCGATTGAGCCAAACGATGATGGTGCCTGCAGTTTCGGCCACAGCACTGATTGCGACGAGTAACCAAATCTTGGCCTGACTGAATCGCGCAGCAATTGCCACAGCAGCGATGGTCAGGCCTTCGGGAATGTTGTGCAGGCCGATTGCTGCCGCCGTGAAAAGTGCCGACTCAGAGTCTGCTTGAGCGGCCGAAACGGTCGCTGCGCCTTCGGGCAGGTTGTGCAAGATCAACGCGATCGCAACAATCCAGGCCGAGCTGGTTT
>CAZXFZ010000023.1:0-228 GCA_964640285.1 uncultured Rhodoluna sp. | reverse complement strand
GAATCTTGCGATTAGCTCGATTGCGAGCACAACCGCGAATCCAATACCCAGCCCCAACAGCAACTGAACCGGATGAAATCCGAGCGAAATTGAACTTGGAATCAGTTCAAACGCACTCACACCAATCATGGCGACTGCTGCCAAAAGCAGGTTGGTGGCATTGAATCTTGGGTTTGCCGACTTCGGAAAGTACATCAGCAGACCGCCAACGAGGGTGAGCCCCGAAGC
>CAZXFZ010000022.1:0-11810 GCA_964640285.1 uncultured Rhodoluna sp. | reverse complement strand
TCTTCCTGATTTCAGGAACCACATTCGCGATCGGCATCATGTTCTACTGGTTGGCTTCAAACGTTTGGACCATGGGTCAGCAGTACATCGTCATTCGCAACATGCCGACTCCTGGTTCGCTCGCTTACAAGCAGCGTGAGGCTCGCCTTGAAAAGAAGGGCAAGCTCAAGAAGGATGCCCCTGCCGAGGCCGAAGCGCCAGTCGAAGAGACTCCTCGTCAGCGCACTCAGCCGGTTGGCAAAACTCGCGCCAAGAAGACCACACCAAAGAAGAAGTAGGACTAAAAGTGCCTGAAAAAGAACTTGAGCAGCCAGAAGAGTCTGCAACCAGCATCGAGGCTCTCGAGAAGGAAGGCGACATTGCCGCCGACTACATCGAGGAACTGCTGGATATCTTCGATCTAGATGGCGACATCGACATCGACGTTCGTGGCGGCCGCGCCTATCTGGCAGTTACCGCAGGGAACGAGAGTAACCTGCGTTTGCTTGCCAAGCCTGAGACCGTTGAGGCTCTGCAGGAGCTAACCCGTCTGGCTGTGCAGGTCAAGACCAACAGTTTCAGCAGGCTCATCCTTGACATTGAGGGTTCTCGTCAGGCTCGCGTTGACGAGCTGACCCGCATCGTAAACAAGATTGTTGCCAAGGTTGAGGACACCGGTGAGGCAGTGGCCATGAAGCCGATGAGCTCATACGAACGCAAGATTGTGCACGACCTGGTCTCAAGCGCTGGCCTAGTTTCAGAGTCTGAAGGCGAAGGACGCGATCGCCACATTGTGGTGAAGCCAGCCTAAACAGGCATTTGCGGTCAAAATCCGCGAATGTTTCACGTGAAACATGACAGATATCGAGAACTTTGAACCAGAAGTCGAGCCGGCAGTAGCGGCCGACGTCTTCGGTGCAAACCTCGACAAAGCCAGGCGCTATGCCGAGGCTCTGGTTCGCGACGGTGACGAGCTTGGGCTGCTTGGCCCAAGAGAGCTTCCCCGGCTCTGGTCAAGGCACATTCTGAACTCTGCCGTTGTCGCAAAACTCGTGGCTGACGGGGCATCGGTTGCGGATGTCGGATCGGGAGCCGGGCTGCCGGGCATCCCGATGGCTATTGCTCAACCCGACGCAACATTCACCCTGATTGAGCCAATGGAGCGCCGTTCAAACTGGCTCAGTGAGCAGGTCGCCGCGTTAGGGCTAACGAATGTCACCGTGAAGCGTGCCCGCGCCGAAGAAGTTGGCGAAGTTTTTGATGTCGTTACCGCACGCGCGGTTTCGGCCCTGCCGAAACTGTTGCGAATGACGGTTCCGTTGACGCGAGACGGAGGCGTGATTTTGGCCCTGAAGGGCTCCAAGGCGCAGGACGAGATCAATGACTCAAAATCACTCGTCAAGAAGCTAAATATCGCGAAATTTGAGGTGGTTCAGGTGGGAACCGAACATCTCGCCGAACCAACAACAGTGGTACGCACTACTCTTGTCTGAGCGATGCTTTAGCATCATCAAAAATCGAGCAGCCCAGAGGTGTTTTGAGTGAGTCAGAGTCCTGAACCGCAGCAGTATGCGAGCCGCGCGAACGATGAGTCCATCGCTCCAGCAACTGTTCGTCCGGGTCACGGCTATCCGGCAGATCGAGTGGAAACCAGCCCCAGCCAGACTGGTTGGCGCGGCTCTGGTGCCGACGAGCAGCTCAAGCAAGGTGACCCGATTCCGGGCTCATTTTCTTCAGTAAACTCTTCTAAGGCAACAGGCGAAGAAGCCTAGAAAGGGGAATGTTTCACGTGAAACAATTCGAAGGTTCCCCGCTGCTGAGAGAAATCACCGAAAACCAGCGACGCCTCCAATTCATCAGCGACCTTCAGCTGCCAAAGCCAGCGCGCACCCGAGTCTTTGCCGTTTCAAACCAGAAGGGTGGCGTTGGCAAAACTACGTCAACCGTCAACCTTGCCGTAGCACTTGCCAGCAAGGGCATGAACGTGGTCGTGATCGACCTTGACCCGCAGGGCAACGCATCCACCGCATTGAACATTCCGCACCACGGTGACACCCAGGGCATTTACAACGTGCTCACCGAGTCGATTCCGCTCGAGCGCATCCTGGTTGCTAGTTCTGAGGCTCAAAACCTGCTGGTTGCACCTGCGACGCTCGACCTCGCGGGCGCTGAGATCGAAATCATCACCGGATTGAGCCAAGACAACTGGAACGGCTTGCTCAAGAAGGCAATCGATCACTACGTGGCTACCGCGATTGCGCGCCCCGATTACATCTTCATCGATTGCCCACCTAGCCTTGGCCTGCTGACCGTGAACGCCTTCGTTGCGGCACGCGAGGTGCTGATCCCGATTCAGTGCGAGTATTACGCACTCGAGGGAGTGACCCAGTTGATGGATACCATCACGCGTATCAAGACCTATCTGAACCCTGCTCTAGACCTGACCACCGTGCTGCTAACCATGTTCGACAACCGCACGAAACTTGCGGTGGGAGTGGTCGAAAACGTGCGCGAACACTTCGCGAGCCAGGTTTTAGACACCATAATCCCTCGCTCGGTGCGCGTTTCTGAGGCTCCGGGCTATGCCAAGACCGTAATCACCTATGACCGCTCGAACCCAGGTTCGATTGCCTATCTAGAGGCTGCGGGCGAAATCGCTATCAGAGGAGCACAAAATGGCCGATAAAAAGGGTGGACTTGGGCGCGGTATTGGCGCGCTGATTCCGACTTCTCCGGTGCCTAGCGAGCGCCCAATCGACGTGTTCTTTGGCGGCGATGACACCAAGCCCGCCAATTCAGGCACAACTGAGACCGCTGCCACCGTTGGAGCAAGCGCGCCAACAGCCGTGTCGGGCGCAAATCAGGCGGTTGCGAACGTCGCATCTGCTGAGGGTGACCTGGTTCCTGTACCAGGCGCTCGTTTTGGCCACATCGAGATTTCGGCAATCATTCCGAACCGAGTAAACCCTCGCACGGTCTTCGATCCAGAGGCCCTTGCCGAACTCGTGCACTCGATTCGCGAATTCGGTGTTCTGCAGCCAATCGTGGTTCGTTCGCTCGCAGATGCTGGCCAGCAGGATGACGGTTCGGCCGGCTATGAGCTAATCATGGGTGAGCGCCGCTTCCGTGCGGCCAAAGAGGCTGGACTCACCAAGATTCCAGCGGTTATTCGCGAAACCGCCGACGAAGACATGCTTCGGGATGCGCTGCTCGAGAACATCCACCGCGCAAATCTCAACCCGCTCGAAGAAGCCAGCGCATACCAGCAGTTGCTGCAGGACTTCGGCATCACTCAGGACCAGCTGGCAGAGCGAATCGGTCGCTCACGCCCGCAGATCACCAACACCATCCGACTCTTGAAGCTGCCGGTTGAGGTTCAGAAGAAGGTGGCAGCTGGGGTGCTCAGCGCCGGACACGCTCGCGCACTTCTTGCCCTTTCAGGACCTGACCGAATGATTGCCCTAGCAAATCGCGTGATTTCTGAGGGGCTTTCGGTGCGTTCGCTTGAAGAGGCGGTCGCGCTAGACAACCCAGCTACCGGCTCAGGTGCAGCGAGCAAGGGCAAGATTCGCCCGGGTGGCCGAATGGATGCCCTGAAAGAGATCGCTGAGCGTCTCGGAGACCAACTCGACACCAAGGTGAAGATTGCTCTCGGTTCGAAAAAGGGTCAGTTAACTATTGATTTCGCAACTATGGCTGATCTGCAGCGCATCCTCAAGGAAATCGGCTACAAGGCCGACAGCTAGTCGCAGTCTCCCCCGTCTAAGTCAGGCCAGCACCTAGCCCTATCGGGTTGCCGCTTCGGCGATCGACAGGTAAGCCTCGGCGAGTGAAGAGCCTGAAGCGAGCACCGCCTGCGGCAAAAGCGAGGTTTCGGTCATGCCGGGGGCCACATTCGCCTCGAGGAACCATGGCACGCCAAAGGCATCCACGATGAGATCGATGCGCGACAGGTGGCTTAAACCAAGCACGGAATGGGCCAAAACGGCCATCTGAGCGGCCTTGAGCGAGTCTTTCTCGTCAAGGCGAGCCGGAATGTAGAAATTAGTTTCTCCGGCCGTGTAGCGCTCGTCATAGCCGTATCGTCCGTCAATAGGCTCAATTTCGACGGCTGGCAGTGCAATTGGCCCCGAACCAAGATCGATAACACTGATGGCTAGCTCGGTGCCGACGATGAGCTTCTCGATGATTGCGACGTCGCAGTAGACGTAGGCGGCAACCATGGCGCGAGCCAACTGATCGGCAGATTCGACCACGGTTACTCCCTGTGCAGAGCCGCTTTTTGCCGGTTTGACCACTACCGGAAGCGAAAGAGTGTCGATTATGGCGGCGAACAGGCTCTCGGTGTCGAGGTCTCTGAAGGTTTCTCGAGGCAAGGTCAGGCTTGGTGGGGTAGCGATGCCCTCACGCGCGACCAAAACCTTGGCCACCGACTTATCCCAGGCCAGGCGAGTCCTGCCGAACTAGCGGATGCGCCAACGAATGGCACTCCAGTGAGCGCGAGCACATCGCGCAGAGCGCCGTCCTCGCCGGTTGCCCCGTGCACCACGGGCCAGATCACGTCTGCTGCGTCATTCTTGATGTTTTCGAGCAGCGTGTGGTCTGGCTCGCGAATTACCACCTGAGCGCCCGCGTCGGTTAGTGCGTCGGCCAAGCGTCTGCCCGATTTCAAAGAGATATCGCGCTCGTGAGAGATACCTCCGGCCAGCACCTGAATCTTGAGGGCAGGTTTGTTGCTGTTGCTAGCGCTCATGGTTATCTTCCGTTGCGGTTGAAGGTTTCTAGCAGTTCGGTTTGAAGGTTGATCACGTTCGAAAGGCGCTTTATGCCGACACGAATGTTCTCTGGAGTCGGATACGAGTAGCAGATCCTCAGGTATTTCTGGCCGGTGCCGTCTCCGAAGAAGGCCGTGCCGGGTGTGTAGGCCACAAGTTCTTTGACCGCCAGCGGCAGCATGGCCTTCGAATCGATGCCTTCCGGCAGAGTAACCCATAGATAGAAGCCGCCGTCCGGGCGAGTGGTGTGCAGATTTGGCAAGAACTCGTGCATTGCAGCCAGAGCTGCATCCTTGCGCTCTCGGTAAACCTCGCGGAAGGTGTTGATCTGGCCCTTCCAGTCGGCCGTGTCGAGGTATTCGCTGATCATCATTTGACCAAACGAGGTTGGGCAGAGGATTGCCGATTCGTTGGCCAAAACTAGCTTGTCGCGGATGGCAGGTGGCGCCAGAACGTATCCCACACGAAAGCCCGGCACCAAAATCTTGCTGAACGAGCCGAGGTAAATCACGTTGTCGTCCATCGAACGCAGGGCGTCTGGCACTGGCTGGTTGAAGTAGAGCAGCCCGTATGGGTTGTCTTCGAGAATCAGGATGTGCTCGCGCTTGCAGATCTCAATGATTTGCGGGCGTCGCTCGGCCGCGAGGGTCACACCGCTCGGGTTCGCGAAGTTCGGCACCAGATAAAGGAACTTGATCTTGCGACCAGCGGCCTTCATGGCATCGATCGCCGACTGCAGAGCCTCTGGTGAAATGCCGTTTTCATCGGTGTAAACGTGCTCGATGTGTGCTTCGTAGTGCCTAAAAATGCCCAGCGCACCGACGTATGACGGCCCCTCGGCCAGCACCACGTCGCCGGCATCCAGGAACAGACCACCGAGCAGGTCTAGACCGTGCTGCGAACCCGTAGTGATCACGATGTCTTCGACCGAAGAGTGGATGCCTTCGAGCGCCATTAGCTCGCGAATCTGGTCGCGGAACTTGAGATCGCCCTGGCCGCCACCGTATTGCATGGCGAGCGCACCGCGCTTGGCCATCATGCCCTCGTATGACTTTTGCAGGATCTCGCTCGGCAGCGCCGAAACGTATGGCATTCCGCCGGCAAGCGAAACGACCTCGGGGCGACTAACCACCGAGAACAGCGCTCGAACCTCAGAAACAGAGAGGGTCTCGGCGCGCGCCGCGTACGCATCCAACCAAGGATCAAGGTTGGTGACGTTCGCTGCCTTCTCAGTCATTGCGCGGTTCCTACTCTGATTCGAGGAGCCTTTTGGATAGTTTCACGTGAAACAAATCCGGAAAAGCCCCCAGATAAGCGAAAAACGGCCATTACAGCCGTTCTTCGTTGAAGTTTTTTGGTTCTACATACTCTAGCGGCTAGTTAACCCACTGAGCCAAGTCGTTCAACAGCATCTGCTTTGGCTTTGCTCCAACAACCTGCTTGACCAGCTGGCCGTTTTCGAAGACACCCAGCAGCGGAATGCCGGTCACGTTGTACTGCATGGCCAGCTGTGGCTCGTTGTCGACGTTCACCTTGACGATGTCAAGCTTTGAGCCGTACTCGGCCTCAATCTGGTCGAGAATCGGAGCGATCTGGCGGCATGGGCCACACCACTCTGCCCAGAAATCAACCAGAACCGGCTTTGCGTTCTTGAGCACGTCGGCTTCGAAGCTCGCGGTGGTTACGTTCTTAGGCATTTTCTTCTCTTTCTGGGGCTCGCGCCCACGTTCTTGGAAATCTTCTTTACTTTTTGAATTCTAAGCAGTGCTTAGTGTTCGGTTAGGTAATGCTCGGCATCGAGCGCCGCGACGCATCCTGAGCCGGCTGCGGTGATGGCCTGGCGATAGGTCGGGTCAATCACGTCACCGGCGGCAAACACGCCAGGCAGGCTGGTCTTGGAACTGCGTCCCTCGACCTTGATGAACTTCTCTTCGGTGAGTTCTACCTGATTCTCAACCAACCAAACGCGCGGATCGTTTCCGATTGCGATAAAAAGACCGTCTAGGGCAAGTTCGCTGGTCGATCCGTCAACGGTGTTGCGCAGGGTGACTCCGGTTAGCGCTGCCTCGCCGTGCAGTTCGGCAACCTCGCTGTTCCAGACAACTTCGATCTTTGGGTTGTTCAGTGCGCGATCCTGCATGATCTTGGATGCCTTGAACGAGTCACGGCGGTGAATCAGATAAACCTTGGATGCGAAGCGGGTGAGGAAGTTAGCCTCTTCCATAGCGCTGTCGCCGCCACCAACCACAGCGATGGTCTTTTCACGGAAGAAGAAGCCGTCGCAGGTGGCACACCACGAGACGCCGTGACCGCTGAGCTCTTTCTCGCGAGGCAGGCCGAGTTCGCGGTATGCGGCGCCGGTTGCCAAAATCACGGTTTTTGCCTCAAAAGTCTGGCCGCCACCGGTCTTCACGATCTTGACGTCACCCTTGAGGTCGACCTCAACCACGTCATCGAGCAGGATCTCGGTGCCGAAACGCTCAGCCTGAGCCTGGAAGTTGGCCATCAGGTCTGGGCCCATCAGGCCGTCTGGAAAACCTGGGAAGTTCTCGACCTCGGTGGTCTTCATAAGCTCGCCACCAGCCTCGACCGAGGATGCGATGAGCAGCGGCTTCAAGCCTGCTCGTGCAGTGTAGATTCCGGCGGTGTATCCGGCAGGACCGGAACCAATTATGATGACTTCGCGCAAGGTTTTCTCCTAGTGATTGCAAGCAATTTTACTTGCGCAAGATTCCCTTGAAGCCTTGCAAAACGGCATCCAGCTCGCGAACTCGAAGCAACTTGAGCGAAACCAGATAGCAAATCAGCATCGCACCACCGACTATGCCCATGATGGTCACCGCAGGCAGCACCCCGCTGAGGGCGTATGATTTTGCACCGACACCACCTACCAAGCGCAGGATCGAAAGACCGAACAGCAAGGTGAGGCCAGCCGCAATCACATACTTGAGCATCGACTTGGCCAAATCGAACCGACCCCAAGCGCCGATTCGTTTGGATAGCAGCCAACCTGCCAGAATCGCCTGCACCAGCAGTGTTGCCGAGGTAAGTGCGGCTAGGCCAACCACCAGGTTTTCGGCGGGCAGCACAGCACCCAGCGTGATGGATCCCGCGATGTGCAGGGAAATCTGCGCGACTGTGAACCAGAACGGGGTCTGGGTGTCTTCGAGTGCGAAAAATGCGCGCTGAACCATGTAAACGAAGCTGAATGGCAGCAACCCAATCATCATGGCTATCACGACATTGCCAAGCGCGAAGGTGGCTGGCGTCTCGCCAACAAAAATGCGGGCAGCGGGGTAGGCCAGCACAATCAGGCTTACCGTGGCAAGCAGGGCGATTATCGAAATCGCCTTTAGGCCGGCAACCAGGTCACCCTTGAGCTCGGGCAGTTCATCTGCCTGGGCGTGCTGCGACATTTTGGTGAAGTATGCCGTCGCGATTGACACGGTAGCCACCGAGTGCGGAAGCATGAAGATCAACCAAGCGATGTTGGCGGCGGCTACCGATGCGATTGCGCCGGTCCCATCGGCTGCGCGGGCAGCAATCGCGCTGGAGGCCACGATGGTCTGCACTAGTCCGCCGATTTGGGTCACGATGACCATGCCAAGCGACCAGCTCGCAATTTTTAGTGCTGGACGAAGACCAAAACCCCGCCACTTGAAGTTGGGGGTCAGTTTGAGGCCAATTTTGCGCCAGGCTGCAAACAGAATCAGTGCCTGGGCGACCACACCCAGCGTCGCTGTGCCAGCCAGCCACGCGATCTGCTCTGCACTCCACTCGGCCACCCCGCGATTTCCTTGCGGATCGGTGCCAAAAATCATGATGTAGCCGATTAGGCCAGCCAACTGAACCACGTTATTGAGCACAGGTGCCCACATGTATGGACCAAATTTGCTGCGCGAATTTAGCACCTCACCCAAGAGGGAGTAGAGCCCATAGAAAAACAGCTGTGGCAGGCACCAGTATGCGAATGCGGTAGCCAAGGCCAGTTGATCGGGCGTCCAATCCTTGGTGTAGAGGCTCACGAGCGCTGGTGCCGCAAGTGTGGCCAGCAGGGTTACCGCCAAAAACACGGTGATGATGAAGGTCAGCAGCCGGTTGATGTATGCCCGACCATCGTCGTCGTGGCTCCTGGCTCGAACCAGCTGCGGAACCAGCACCGCGTTGAGCGTGCCACCCGCGATGATCGCGTAAACGTTATTGGGCAGCTGGTTCGCTACGCCAAAGGCATCCGCAGCATTTGTGGTTACACCGATCGCCATCGCAGTTAGCACGGCGCGGGCAAAGCCCATGGTTCTTGAAATCCGATGCCATCAGCAGCGAGGATTTGGCGACGCTCAAGACTCTTTGGCTTTCTTGGCGCGACGAGCCATGCGGATTCCGCCGACCAGACCCAATGCCAGCACTGATGCGGCGAACCCAGCAATCAGGGTCGCCTCAATATCGGGTTCGACATTCATCTCGATGATCGTGTTTTCGGTTAGCGGGCGCCCCGAAAAGGTTGTCAATCGAACGATTAAGAAGACTTTGCCGCTCGCAACCGCTTCGACTGGCACCTGCGCGTTCACCGTTTCACCAGCGGGAACCAGAACCTCAACCGCCGACGGCACGATTATGCGCGTGTTGCTGGGAGCGATGTGAACGTGAACACGAACATCGCTCGAAAAGGTGTTCTTGACCGCAACCGGAATCTTGGATTGACGTGAAACCAGATTGATCGAGCTGCCCTTGAGCAGGTAAACCCCTGGTTTCTCGGTGACAATCGGGTCGCTGGCCTCTTCAACGGCGGGCGGCGTGGGCTTTGGGGTTGGGGTGGTTGCGCTCGCAGGCGAGACAAATCCAACAAAACCGATGGATGCGCCAAGCAGCGCCGCTAAAGCGCCCGACACGAGTTTGCGCAGAACTGGCTTAGCCGGCACTGGATCCCCCGTTTCTCTGCACCCACTCGACTACTCCTCGAGCCAGGCGTCTTTCGTTTTCGTGGCTCAATACTTCGTTGATGGTGTCGAGCTCAAACCATTGAACATCAATCGCTTCGTGGTTTGGGTCATTTTCGACAGTCAAATCGCCCCCGATTTGGCGCATCAGAAAGTGATGAACGGTCTTCGAAATCAGTTTGCCGCTGCCGGTGAACTCATACTCAATCTGACCCAGTGGCTCGATGATTTCGACTTCGAGCCCGGTTTCTTCGGCCACCTCGCGGATCGCGGCCTCCTGAAGCGATTCGCTGCCTTCCGGATGCCCCTTGGGCACGCACCAGTCGATGCGCCCGGCACGGTTTTGCCTGCCGATTAGTGCGACGCGAATTGACCCGTCTGCCGCCAGCACAAACCCGCCGGCCGAGGTTTCCCGAACGCGCTCTAGACGTCGTGGTAGGCGACTCGCTTTTTGGCCGCTTTGACGTCGAGAGTTCATGAGGCAACCCTACCTTGCGCAGGTCTGTGGCACGATTGAACTCATGCAGTCGGTCGAACAAGCGCTGGCGAATCTGGGCAAGATCACCGATTCGCCCCTGTTTGTCACACTCGGCAAGCTATTTCAGGATGCCGGCCACGAAATCGCCCTGGTTGGCGGCCCGGTGCGCGACGCCTTTCTCGGTCGCAAGGCTCCTGACCTCGACTTCACCACCTCTGCAACTCCTGACCAGACCCTCGCGATTCTCAAGGGACACGTCGATGCACACTGGGACATCGGGCGAGAATTTGGAACCATCGGTGCTCGAATCGGCGATGACACCATCGAGATCACTACCTATCGAGCCGATAAGTATGACCGCGATAGCCGCAAACCAGAGGTGGCATTCGGCAAGGATCTTGGCGATGACCTGTTTCGTCGAGACTTTACGGTCAATTCGATGGCATTGCGCCTGCCGGAGAAGGTGTTTGTTGACCCGTTCAACGGTCTAGCCGATCTAATCGCTGGAGTGATTCGCACCCCAGGCAAACCCGAAGACAGTTTCAGCGATGATCCATTGCGCATGCTTCGCGGGGCGCGATTCGCATCCCAGTTGGGTTTTGAAATCGAACAGGCGACCTTTGACGCGATGACCGCGATGGCCGAACGCCTCGAGATCGTCTCGGCGGAACGCATTCAGGTTGAACTCACCAAGCTGATGCTCGGCAAGTATCCGCGCAAGGGTTTGACGGCTCTGGTCGACAGCGGTTTAGCCGCGATTGTGTTGCCCGAGCTGCCTGCGCTCAAGCTCGAGGTCGACGAGCACCACCACCACAAGGACGTCTATGAGCACACTTTGACTGTGGTCGAGCAGGCGATTGATTACGAGAAGGATTACGGACTCGAAGGCGACTTCGTGCTGCGTTTTGCCGCTCTGCTGCACGATTGTGGAAAACCGGCCACTCGAAAGCTCGAACCAGGTGGTGGGGTGAGCTTCTATCACCACGACGTGGTGGGTGCGAAGTTGGCAAAGAAGCGCATGCAGGCATTGCGATTCGACAACGACACCATCAAGTCGGTTTCGCGCTTGATTGAACTACACCTGCGGTTCTTCGGCTACAGCGATGCTCAGTGGACCGATTCTGCGGTTCGACGCTATGTTCGCGATGCCGGCGACCAGTTGTTGCGTTTGCACGCCTTGACTCGAGCCGATGTCACCACGCGCAATCGCCGCAAAGCCGACCGACTGTCGTTTGCCTATGACGATCTAGAGGCCCGAATCGCCGACATTCAAGCCAAAGAAGAGCTGGATGCGCTTCGCCCAGCGCTGTCGGGCGAAGACATCATGCGAATTCTCGATCTCAAACCATCTCGCGAGGTTGGCGAGGCGTATGCGTTTCTCATGGAACTGCGCATGGATGAGGGCGAATTGGACCCAGCCGATGCAGAAAAACGCTTGCTTGCCTGGTGGGCCAGCCGTTAGACTCTAAAGGTTGCCCGAACGAGCATCCGCTCTGATTTTCGGAAAACACTGCACATACCCTCCTGTCACGGAAAGCCCGTGGCCGTTCTAGTCCAAAGGAGGTGGGTTAGTTATGCAGAAATACGAGCTCATGGTGATTCTCGACCCAAGCGTCGATGAGCGCACCGTTGCTCCATCGC
>CAZXFZ010000021.1:0-12084 GCA_964640285.1 uncultured Rhodoluna sp. | reverse complement strand
TTCGCCCATCCTGTCGCTCTTGTTGGACATTTGGGCATGAGCGGCCAGATGCTGTTGCGCGAACCAGGTTTCGAGCCCGAAAAGCTGACGCGTGTCGTTATCTTGGCAAAAACTCCATCCGGAGAGAAAGTTGAATTCAGATTCATCGATCAGAGAATCTTCGGCTCTCTCGCGATTGATGATTTGGTGCCAACGCCTGACGGCAAGCCAGGTGGCTTCTCTGCCGGTGCGCTAGCCAGTTCGATTTTCGAGAACCTGATTCCCAGATCTGCAGCACACATTGCCAGAGACCCGCTCGACGAGAACTTCAATCAACAAGCCGTATTGCGGGGATTCGCGAAAAAGCAATCCGGAATCAAACGCGTACTTCTGGATCAAAATTTGCTGAGCGGAATCGGCAACATCTATGCGGACGAGGCCCTGTGGCGGGCGCGATTGCACTACGACCAGCCCGCAGCAACGCTGTCGAACCGAAAAGCCCAAGAACTTCTCGAGCACGTTCGCGAAATCCTTGCTGCGGCAGTCAAGCAGGGCGGCACCAGCTTCGATGAGCAGTACAAGAACGTAAACGGTGAGAGCGGATACTTCGCGGTTTCTCTAAACGCATACGGCATGACTGGCCGACCCTGCAGTCGCTGTGAAAAGCCGATTCGACGCGATTCTTGGATGAACCGCGGGTCGCATTTCTGCCCGAACTGCCAGCGCCTCAAAATAGGGTAATTTGGTCTAATCGGTGCGAATTTTCGCACCATTTGAGCAACGTCAAAGTCGAAAGGGGTGAACGAAGCATGTATTTGAAAAGCCTCACCCTAAAAGGCTTCAAGTCATTCGCTCAACCAACGACTTTCGCATTTGAACCCGGTGTCACGGCTGTGGTCGGGCCAAACGGTTCTGGAAAATCCAACGTTGTCGACGCACTTGCTTGGGTCATGGGAGAGCAGGGTGCAAAGACCTTGCGCGGCGGCAAGATGGAAGACGTTATCTTCGCGGGAACCTCGACCAAAGGGCCACTTGGTCGTGCCGAGGTGCTCCTTACCATTGACAACGCAGATGGTGCGCTTCCGATTGACTACAGCGAGGTAACCATTTCACGAACTCTGTTCCGCAACGGCGGAAGTGAGTATGCAATTAATGGCGAACCTTGTCGACTCCTTGACGTTCAGGAGCTGCTCTCAGATTCGGGTCTTGGACGCGAGATGCACGTGATTGTCGGTCAGGGGCAGCTCGACTCAATCCTCAAGGCGACGCCCGAAGAGCGAAGAGGCTTTATCGAGGAGGCCGCTGGAATCCTGAAGCATCGCCGGCGCAAAGAAAAGACCGAGCGCAAACTCGAGGCGATGCAGGCAAACCTGACGCGACTGAACGACTTGGCCGGTGAGGTGCGCCGTCAACTCAAGCCTCTTGGTCAGCAGGCAGAGGTCGCCCGAGAGGCACAGGGAATTGCCTCTGTGGTGCGCGATGCGAAAGCCCGCATCCTGGCATCCGACATAAACGAACTAATTCAGGCACTCGAGGAAACATCGAAGAACGAGCAGGAGCGCCGCTCGGAGCGATCAATGCTCGAGGCGAGACTCACCGAAAACCAGTCGCGCCTGGCTCAGTTAGAGGCCGCTCAAGTCTCAAGCGAGCTCGATAACGCCCGCAACCTTGCATATCAGTTCGACTCTTTGGCAGAGCGACTGAGGTCGTTGCACTCGATGGCGAGCCAGCGTGTGGCTCTTCTCGAAGGGCAAGCCGAGATTTCGGGTGCTCAAGTTGACCCAGCGCAACTGGAGGCCGAGGCTCTTTCGGCGGAGCAGGCCCTCGCCGAGCTCCAGGTCAATGTTGAGAATCTGCGCGCTCGACTAGTTCAGGCGGAAGCCGCTCGAAGTGAGGCCAGAGATGCCCTCGAACAATTCGACAATGCTGTTGCTCAGCAGAATGCACTGATCTCTGACTATGACTTACAGCTTGCGAAGTTGGCAAATGAGGCGGCAATTGCAGCCTCGAGGCTTGCTGCTCGCCGAGATGAGGCACTCCGACACCAGACTGCAGTCGAGGAGGCCAAGACCCGACTTCAGAGTCGCCAAGCCGAGTTTGCGCAACTGGAACAAGTCCTTCAGGCCAACCAAAGCGCTTCGGGAAGCGCAGAGTTCGAGAAGCGCTATGACCAAGCTCAAAAAGCGGTTTCCGATGCAGCAGCGCGTATTGAGGGTTTGCGAGACAGCATCCACGCAGCTGAGCGAGAGCGTGACTCACTTGCAGCAAAACGTTCGGCACTGAACCTGACTCTGGAACAGAAGGATGGCACCAGCGCCATCATGGCGTCTTCACTCAAAGGCATCCGCGGCCTGGTGGCGAACCACATCAAGGTCGAACCAGGCTTCGAGGCGGCAATTGCGGCAGCACTCGGCACACTCGCAGATGCAGTCGTAGCCGAAACGTTGGATCAGGCCGTGGCTGCCCTGGAGCACCTCAAAAACAGTGACGGCGGTCGCGTCGAAGTGATCGTCGCCAACGTCGACTCAAAGGTGAAGCCAGCCAAGGCTGGGTCTAGTGCAGATGCTGTTTCGGCAGTCGAGGTGATCGAGGCTCCCGAAGGAATTCGCAATCTTCTAGAGAAGATAAGCATCGTTGAAGATTTGCAGTCAGCCAAGAAGTTTTTTGCCTCTTCGCCCGTTGCTGGCCAGACGGTCATCACCCGAGACGGAGACGTCGTAACGGAGTCGATCCTTCGAGGTGGTTCGAGTGCCAAGCCTTCGAAACTGCAGCTCATTGCCGAGCGTGATTCTGCCGAGCAAAAGTTGACAGAGGTGGCTCGCGAAATTGAGCGGCTACAGGGTGAATTGGCCGAGGTTAAGGCAAACGAGGAGGCAGCTTCGGCCTCGGCTAAGCATGCGCTCGCCGAGTTGCAAAACCACGACGCCCAGCTGGCTGCCAGTGCCGAGAAACTCGGCCGTTTGCGAGTGCAGCTCGAAGCCGCCGAACACGAGGTTGAACGATTGACCGCTGTTGCCGAGCAGGCATCCTCGGCCATCGAGGTGAGCGAAAAAGCCTTGGCCGATGCCGTTTCTGAGCACGATGCGTTCGCCAGTCAGCCACGCCCAGAACTCGACCTTGCGAATCGGCAAACCCTCGCCGATAACCTCGAGCAGGAACGCCAGCGCGAACTAGAGGTGAGGGTTGATCTCGGTTCAGCTGTTGAGCGAGTTCGTGTCGAGACCGAACGCGTGAAAACACTGGGCCGACAGGTGATTGAGGCCAAGCAAGCAATCGAGCGAGCAAAAGCATATGCCGCGATTCAGGCGGGAAAGCTCGCTAGAGCCCGACAGGTGCTTTCCGTTTTGCCAACAGTGATGGATGCCGTCGCGCAGCAGGGCACCACGGCCAAGCTTCGTTTGCACGAACTCGAATCAGCTCGAGCGAGCCAGAACACCGAGCTTGTTCGACTTCGAGGAGAAACTGCCGAGATTCAAATGAACCTCGCGGGTCTCACCCAGTCGGTGCACGACATCGAGCTCAAAAACCACGAGAAGCGTCTGATGCTGGCGAACTTGGTGCAGCGTGCTGGCGATGAACTTGGCCTCGAACAGAGCGTTTTGCTATCTGAATATGGCCCGGAGCAGCCGGTTGTCGATGAGGCTGCCGAACCGCTCGAAGACGGCTCACAGCCGTTAAAGCCATTCGATCGCGCAGAACAGGTGAAACGACTCGAGCGCGCAGAGCGATTGCTGGAACGCCTCGGCAAGGTCAACCCGCTAGCCCTTGAGGAATTCGCGGCACTCGAGCAGAGACACAAGTTCTTGACTGACCAGCTTGCTGACCTAACTCAAACTCGCAAGGACCTCATCCAGATCATCGAAGATCTTGACAAAAAGATGCAGGCTATCTTCGCGGATGCGTTCCACGACACGGCTCGCGCATTTGAGCAGGTTTTCCCGGTTCTGTTCCCAGGTGGTTCTGGGTCGATTTACCTAACCGATCCTGAGAACCTCTTGACCACCGGCTTAGAAGTAACAGTGAAGCCTGCTGGCAAGCGCATCGAGAGGCTGAGTCTGCTCTCTGGCGGTGAGCGTTCCTTGGCTGCGGTTGCCCTTCTGATCGCGATTTTCAAAGCCCGGCCATCACCGTTCTATGTCATGGATGAGGTTGAGGCTGCGCTTGACGACGTTAACCTGGGGCGCCTGTTGCAGATTTTCCAGGACCTGCGCACCAACTCGCAGCTGATCATCATCACGCACCAGAAGCGAACTATGGAGATCGCAGACGCGCTCTATGGCGTTTCGATGCGACAGGATGGCGTTTCGGCTGTGGTGGGTCAACGAATCGAAAGTCAGGAATAACTGTGGGCTTTTTGTTCTGGAAGAAAAAGAAAGGTGCGGAGGTCGAAACCTCGACTCCAGAGGTTATCGAAGATGTAGCCGAGCAGCTCGCCGAGCCTGTTGCGGAATCGAGCTCAGAACAGCCGGTAATCGAGACCATCGAGCCGGCGTTGGAACCAGAACCAAAGTCGGATCCAGAGCCAGAACCAGAATCCCACCCCGAGGTTGAGCCTGAACCGGAACCTGAACCAGAAGCAGCACCTGAACCAGAAGCAGCACCTGAACCAGAACTTGAAGCCGTCGAGCTGCCAAAACGCAGCTTCAAAAAGGGCATCCGCAGTCTCTTCAGTCGAATCAAGTTTGACCCTGCAAACCTTGACGACCTAGAGGACATACTCATACAGGCTGATTTCGGCCTTGACGCATCCGTTGAGATTGTCAATCAAGTCAAATTGCTCGCAAAACAGCGCGGTGCCGAGACTGAGAGCGAGCTCAAGGGCATCCTCGCTGAAGTCATCGCCAACAGCCTAGAGCGCGAAGATAAAGCGCTAAACCTGAGCGATGGCAAGCTTCCATACGTGTTTCTAGTCGTCGGTGTGAACGGTGTCGGCAAGACCACCACTATCGGCAAACTCGCAAACTGGTTGAGCGAGGGCGAGTGGGATGTGCTCATTGGAGCCGCCGACACGTTTAGAGCCGCAGCAGTCGAGCAAGTGGCCACCTGGGCCGATCGAGCAGGAGCGCAGTTGGTTCGGCCAAAGACCGAGGGCCAGGATCCCGCTTCGGTTGCCTTTGAAGCTGTGGAACAGGCCATCGCTCGTCAGGCCGACATCGCGATAATCGACACCGCAGGACGCCTTCAAAACAAGAGCGATCTGATGGCAGAGCTAGAGAAGATTCGTCGCGTCATCGAAAAGCAAGCGCAAATCAACGAAGTTTTGCTGGTTTTGGATGCGACAACTGGCCAAAACGGTCTGCAACAGGCCAAGGTTTTCGCTGACGTGGCTAAGGTCACCGGTGTCGTGCTAACCAAACTCGACGGCACGGCAAAGGGTGGAATCGTTTTCTCGATTCAGCGCGAGTTGGGCATTCCGGTGAAACTCGTCGGAGTAGGCGAGGGCGTGAATGATTTCGCGTTTTTTGATGCTCAGGAATTTGCCGCTGGGCTAATCGCAGAGGGCTAATTGGAGCGGGTGACGGGAATCGAACCCGCACCATCAGTTTGGAAGACTGAGGCTCTACCATTGAGCTACACCCGCGGGCTTTGCGTCCATTTGGTTTTCACAAAAGTGACGCAACCAGACCATTCTATGGGATAGACTAACTCGGGTTGTTCGCAAGGGTGAAAAACTTTGTCGAACAAACAAACCTCCGGGATGTAGCGCAATTTGGTAGCGCACCTGTTTTGGGTACAGGGGGTTGCAGGTTCAAATCCTGTCATCCCGACCAACGGTTCTAACGAATCAAAAAACGTGGCCCGCGAATAGAAACCGCGGGCCCTTTTTATAGGAGATAGCAGTTGAAGACCACTGTTGAGCGCATCAAGCCGACTCGAGTAAAGCTGACCATCGAGGTCACCCCAGAAGAGTTCAAGCCGAGCATCGACCACGCCTACGAGCACATCGCTCAGGATGTCAACATTCCTGGCTTCCGCAAGGGAAAGGTGCCTGCGGCGATCCTTGACCAGCGTGTAGGTCGTCCAGCCATCCTCGCCCACGCGATTAACGAAGGCCTAGACAACATCTATCGCGAGGCAATCACCAGCGAAAAGCTGACTCCGCTGGGCCAGCCTTCGGCAGACATCAAGCAGGCACCTGACGAGAAGACCTTCGCCGGAAACCTCGTGGTCGAGATTGAGGTTGAAGTTCGCCCTGAGATCAAGCTTCCTAACCTCAAGGGGCTCAAGGTCAAAGTCGATGAAATCAAGGTTGACGCCAAGGATGTCGAGGCTGAGCTAGACCAGCTTCGTGCTCGCTTCGGAACGCTGAAGAGCGTCGAGCGCGCGGCAAAGATGGGCGATTTCACCACTATTGACTTGAAGGCAGCCATCGATGGCAAGGTCATCGACGAGGCTCAGAACATCAGCTACGAAATCGGTTCGGGCAATCTGCTCGACGGAATCGACGAAGCGCTGGATACCCTAACCGCAGGCGAAACCACTACCTTCCGTTCCAAGCTTGTCGGTGGCGACAAGGCTGGTCAGGATGCCGAAATCACCGTCACGCTGACCGCCGTCAAGGAGCGCGAGCTTCCGAAGGCCGACGACGCGTTTGCTCAACTGGCTTCTGAGTTCGACACTTTGGCTGAGCTAAAGGCCGAAATCGAGAAGCAGGTTGCCCGTGCGAAGTCATTCACCCAGGGACTCCAGGCACGTGACCTAGTCACCGAAGAGCTTTTGAAGTTGGTTGATGTACCAGTTTCTGACGAGCTAATCGAGGCCGACGTCAACCGCCACCTCGAGGGTGAGGGTCGTCTCGAGGATGCCGAGCACCGCAAGGAAGTTACCGAACAGAGCACTCGCTCGTTCAAGATTCAGATGATTCTCGACGAAATCGCTACCAAGGAAGAGATCCAGGTCAGCGAGCAGGAGCTCATCCAGTTCTTGGTTCAGAGCGCACAGCAGTACGGCATGGACCCGAATGAATTCATCAAGATCATCAGCGAGCAGGGTCAGGTTCCTGCCTACGTTGGCGAGACCTCGCGCCGCAAGGCTCTCGGTTTCGTGCTCGAAAACGCCGAGGTCACTGATGCCAAGGGCAAGAAGGTCGACCTCAACGAGTTCTTGAAGAGCGATGTTGAGGCTGCCGACGACCACGAGGGTCACAACCACTAATTCAAATTCTGGAAATCGGCCGAGAACTCAGGTTCTTGGCCTTTTTCTTTATCTGGATGCCTTCGCGTGCCATCGGGCAACACGTTTCACCCGTGGGCGAACACGGCCAATAACTGTCAGTGTCGAGCAGTAGGTTAGTCAAGCAACATAAAGATTCGAGGACCCATGGCAGACCACACTCCAGCCAACAGCAACATCTTCGACCGACTTCTGAAAGACAGAATTGTCTGGTTGGGCAGCGACGTTCGCGACGATAACGCTAACGAAATCTGCGCCAAGATCCTGCTCTTGGCAGCCGAAGATTCAACCAAAGACATTTACCTTTACATCAACTCCCCGGGTGGCTCAATCACTGCGGGCATGGCGATCTACGACACCATGCAGTATGTGCCAAACGACATCGTGACCGTCGGAATCGGAATGTGTGCGTCCATGGGCCAGTTCTTGCTTAGCTCAGGCACCAAGGGCAAGCGTTACGCGACCCCAAACACTCGCGTGCTGCTGCACCAACCACATGGTGGATTCGGTGGAACAGCCAGCGACATTCAAACTCAGGCTGAGTTGATCATTTCGATGAAGAAGCAGTTGGCCAGCATTACCGCCGCGCAAACCGGCAAGACAGTCGAGCAGATCATGGCTGACGGCGACCGTGACCGCTGGTTCACCGCGGCAGAAGCGCTCGAGTACGGCTTCATCGATCACATCCAGGAATTTGCTACTGCGACCACCGGCGTCGGAAAGAACTAGGGAGCGGCTCAGATGACCAACTTGCACATGCCAGAGGCTCGCTACATTTTGCCGAGCTTTGAAGAGCGCACCTCATACGGCTTCAAGCGCCAAGACCCATACAACAAGCTATTCGAGGACCGCATCGTGTTTCTCGGGGTTCAGGTGGACGATGCGTCGGCCGACGACATCATGGCTCAGCTTTTGGTGCTGGAATCTCAGGATCCAGACCGAGACATCACCATGTACATCAACTCACCGGGTGGCTCGTTCACGGCCATGACCGCGATTTACGACACAATGCAGTACATCCGTCCTCAGGTGCAGACCGTCTGCCTCGGTCAGGCCGCCTCAGCTGCCGCGGTGCTGCTGGCCGCTGGCGCTCCGGGCAAACGACTTGCCCTGCCAAACGCTCGCGTGCTCATTCACCAACCAGCAACTGGCGATTCTGGCAGGGGGCAAGCCTCTGACATCGAGATTCAGGCTCGCGAGATTATGCGTCTTCGCGAATGGCTTGAAGAGACCCTCTCGAAGCACTCGAAGCGTTCGATCGCTGAAGTCCACAAGGACATCGACCGTGACAAGATTTTGACCGCTCCCGAGGCTTTTGAGTACGGGCTGATTGATCAGGTTTTGACTTCGCGCAAGAACGCTTAGTCGCGATTTGACTTGGCGGTGAAGGCCTAAGCCTTCACCGCTTTGTCGTTCCTAGGGGATAGGGTTTTCTTATGACAAAGCTTGGCGAAACTAGCGACCTGCTCAAGTGCAATTTCTGCGGAAAGAGCCAGAAGCAGGTCATCAAGCTAATCGCCGGTCCGGGCGTTTACATCTGCAACGAGTGCATCGAGCTCTGCAACGAAATCATCGAAGAAGAGCTAGGTGCAGCCCAGGCCAAATCTGTCGAAGAAATCGAACTGCCTAAGCCTCGCGAGATCAAATCATTCCTTGACGAATACGTGATCGGCCAGGATCCAGCCAAAAAGGCTCTAGCCGTAGCGGTATACAACCACTACAAGCGACTTCGCTCCAGGGGAACCCTCACCGCCGCCGGCAAAGAGCACGACGCTATCGAAATTGCCAAATCAAACATCCTGATGATTGGCCCAACCGGTTGCGGAAAGACTTATCTTGCTCAGACCCTGGCCAAGCGTCTGAATGTTCCATTTGCTGTCGCCGACGCCACCGCGTTGACCGAAGCTGGATACGTTGGTGAAGACGTCGAAAACATTTTGCTCAAGCTTCTTCAGGCTGCCGATTTTGACGTGAAGCGTGCCGAGCAGGGAATCATCTACATCGACGAAATCGACAAGATTTCTCGCAAGGCCGAAAACCCCTCGATAACGCGCGATGTTTCGGGTGAGGGTGTGCAGCAAGCACTGCTAAAGATTCTCGAGGGCACGGTTGCCTCGGTTCCACCTCAGGGGGGTCGCAAGCACCCTCAGCAAGAATTCATCCAGATCGACACCACCAACGTCTTGTTTATTGTGGCCGGTGCATTTGCCGGACTTGAAGACATCATCTCGGCTCGGGCAGGCAAAAAGGGCATCGGTTTCGGAGCACCACTATCGGGCAAGAACGATGACATCGAAATCTTCAACGAGGTTCAGCCAGAAGATCTGCGCAAATTCGGTTTGATTCCCGAATTCATCGGCCGACTACCAGTGATCGCAACTGTGACTCCGCTTGATCAGAGCGCGCTGATGCAGATTCTTGTAGAGCCTAAGAATGCCTTGGTTAAGCAATACCAGCGCATGTTTGAGCTTGACGGGTTCGAGCTCGAATTCGACAAGGATGCCCTTGAAGCCATCGCCGACCTTGCAGTGGCTCGCGAGACAGGAGCTCGAGGTCTTCGAGCCATCATGGAGGAAATCCTTGGCCCGGTTATGTTTGAGATTCCAGGCAGCGAAACAGTTGGTGTGGTGCGCATCACCAAGGATGTTGTTTCTGGGTCGGCAAAGCCCCAGATTGAACCCTTCTCAAAGCGTCAAGAAAAGACCGCCTAGCGCACTAAGCGCCTGAGCAGGCAGCATGTCAAACTTCGACAAAATCGCGGATTTGAAAGCCCCCTTTCTTGCGGGCACCGTCGCCAGCATCACCGGAACCGCTGCCAGCACAGGAGTCGTCCTAGCCGCGTTCACAGCTCTCGGGGCAAATCAGAGTCAGGTATCCTCGGCCGTATTCGTTTCGTTCATCTGCTACGGGCTCTTATCGATGCTTCTGAGTTGGCGATACCGAATGCCGCTCTCAATTGTGTGGAGCACTCCCGGGGCGGCAATGTTGATTGGTGCAGGGTCCTTGAAGCTCAATTTCGAGGTGGCTGTCGGTGCTTTTTTGATTGCCGCAATTCTGATCGCGTTGACTGGTCTGTGGCCAGTTCTTGGCCGACTGGTCTCTTCAATTCCTAAACCCATTGCCTCAGCAATGCTCGCGGGAGTCATTTTCAACTTCTGCCTCGCGCCATTTGTTTCGCTTGCTGACTTTCCAAAGATTGTCGTTCCTGCGGTGGTTGTTTGGCTCGTTCTCTACAAATTCGCTCAAGTCTGGGCTGCTCCAGCGGCGATGGTTGTGTTGTTCGGTCTCTCTGCCATTTACAACCCCGTCACCGTTTCGGCCGCGAATCTCATTCCCTCGATATCAGTCACAATGCCAGAATTCACCCTTGTTGGTGTCTTCGGGTTGGCGATTCCGCTTTACATCGTCACCATGGCCAGTCAGAACTTGCCAGGCGTAGCAATTATGAAAAGTTTCGGCTACACAGTTCCATTCAAGCCCGTCATGTTGGCTACCGGTCTGACAGCTGCGAGCACATCAGTATTTGGTGGGTACACACTCAACCTCGCCGCCATAACGGCAGCCTTGAACGCGAACGAGCAGGCGCACAAAGACGCATCCCGTCGCTGGTTGGCTGCGTTCTTCGGTGGCGTGGTCTATCTCGCTATGTCACTCGCTCTCGGGCCCATCGTCGCTTTCGTTCTGCAGACACCCAAAGAGATTGTTTTGGCCGCGGCTGGCCTAGCGCTGATGGGCACGATTACGAATTCACTCAGCGCCATGGTCGAATCGACAAGTTTGAGGCTTCCTGCGGTAATCTCCTTCCTGGTTGGCGCTTCCGGGGTGGTGTTTTTTGGAATCGGTTCCGCGTTTTGGGCACTCATCGCCGGTCTTCTGGTGATGGTATTGCTGAACGGCTTCAAAGGACTCACGAAATCGAGCGCTAATTGATCAGCACAGTGCTAGCCGGGTTTGCAACCAGTATTGGGTTGATTGTCGCGATAGGTGCGCAGAACGCTTTCGTGCTCAGACAAGGGCTCACCCGCAAGCATGTCGGAATCGTGGTGCTTCTGTGTGCGGTGTCGGATGCGTTGCTCATGGCTGCAGGGACAGCTGGTCTGGGGGTCCTGATTCGCGGCTTGCCGGGCTTGCTTGAGGTTATTCGGTGGGTCGGGGTGGCCTATCTGCTGTGGTTTGCCTACCGGTCGCTGCGGGCATCCTTCAAACACTCGACTCTGGAGCCGGCTGAATCGAAGAGCCTGCCGCTTAAGAGAGTCATCATCACAGTCCTGATGCTGACCTATCTCAACCCGCACGTTTACTTGGACACAGTATTGCTAATCGGCAGCATCGCCAATACTTTTGGTGAACAAAAGTGGATCTACATGATCGGTGCTGCGAGTGCATCGGTTCTCTGGTTCAGCGCACTCGGCTTTGGAGCGCGTTGGCTGAGCCGATTCACTTCGAGTGCAAGATTCTGGCGTGTGCTAGACCTTTCGATAGCAATTGTGATGACCACAATTGCCGGTGTTCTAGCCTTTGCCCACCTTTAGCTAAACGAAACGCCAGGTTTGCCTAGCTGAGCTTGGCGACCCGGGAGCTAGTCCCGGGCTAGCTAGTTCAGGCCTCGACGCTTGAGTAGCGGCTCGATTGAGGCATCCTGCCCGCGGAAGTTGCGGAACATCTGCATTGAGTCGAGCGACCCACCGCGTGATAGCAGCTGGTTGCGGAACCGATCTCCGTTCGCCCGAGTCAAACCGCCGTTGGCTTTGAACCAGTCAACAGTGTCGGCATCCAATACTTCTGACCAGATGTAACCGTAGTAGCCGGCCGAGTAGCCGCCAGCGAAGATGTGCGAGAAGTAGGTGCTTCGATAACGGGTAGGGGTGGGAGCGAAAGCAAGCCCGTATGCATCAATCGCATCGGCCTCGAATTGTTCGACTGACTCGATTT
>CAZXFZ010000020.1:0-12107 GCA_964640285.1 uncultured Rhodoluna sp. | reverse complement strand
TCTGAATTGTTCTAACTGGTGATTCTGGGCTGGCCAAGTCACTGATGGTTTGCTTTATCGGGTCGTAGCCCGGCCAGAGCGAACCCGAGATTAGCCACCCACCGACCGACTGCATCGGCCCGATGATGGCGATTGCCAAAAGCAGCCTAGGTCTGATTTCCATAGTTCGAATCTAGGCCAGATAAGCGAGAGAGCAAACAAATGGAACTAGCTTCAAAGAGATTTCTAGTAGTTGGTGCCAGTGGTGCGATTGGGTCGGCTATTGCCCGTGAGCTCGCATCACGCGGTGCACTGGTGCTGGGCACCACAAGTTCGAACGAGTCGGCAAGCAGACTTCCGAGTGGGCTCGAACAGGCGCTTCTTCTAAACCTTGAGCAACCAGAATCAATCGATGTGCTCTGCAACTACTTGCATTCGAACTCCATCAAAATTGACGGACTCGTTTTTGCGGCGGGGGTCGTTGCCTTCGGCGGCTTTGCCGAAACCCCATCCTGGGCGCTAGAGCGACTATTTAGAATCAACAGCTTGGCTCAACTTGAGTTGGTGAATCGACTTCTTCCGCTAGTCCAAGCTGGCAGCGGTGGAACAATCGTGACCATGTCGGGTCGAATCACTGAACTTCCGACGGTGGGTCTGAGTGCCTACGGAGCGAGCAAAGCACCGCTGCTGCACGCGCAACAGGCAGCCAAACGCGAGCTCGCAAAAGTTGGGGTTAGCTGGATTGACGCACGCCCGGGCCATACAGAGTCGGGTCTTGCGAGCCGTGCCATTTTTGGCCAAGCACCGAACTTTGCGCCGGGTCTGGCAGTTGAGGCGGTTGCCAAACGAATCGTGGATGCGATAGCTGCTGACGAAAAAGATCTGCCTGGTGAGGCCTTCGCCTAGTTTCTGGTTTTAGCTATCCATTCCGAACAGCCAAGGCGCAACCAGTTGGATGCCATAACCAAGGGCCACAAGGCAAATACCAAAAGCGATGTACGCCGCTAGTCGATTGAATACCTCACTTCGAATCGCAGCTGCCTTGCCCTTATTGGCACCTGGCACGGCATTCTGAGCGTTCGTGAGCAACCGGATTCCCAGCGAAAAAACTCCCACGATGCCAACTGCAAAAACGATGGTCGCCTGAGCAACCTGGAAAAACTTACTCCACTCAATTTCGGCGAGAATCTCTAGCATTTCTATTTGCCTTTCTTTGCAGCTCGCTTAGCCGCGCGCGCAGCCGCAGCCGCAGCCTTTTTCACCTGACGAGGGGATGCAACAACTTCGCTTGCCTCTTCAACTTCGGAAAGAACGTTGTGAGCACCAATTCGATTTCGCCTTGAAATCTGGAAAATGGCGACAATCACTGCAAGGGTGATGATTGCGTCTAGCGCGAACCCGATAGTCGGAATCATGGTTAGGTATGCCGAGAATGCTCCCACCATCGCGGCAGCTGGAAGAGTCAATACCCAACCAACCACAATCTGGCCGGCCTTGTTCCAGCGAACAGCTCCGCCTTTGCGCCCAAGTCCAGATCCGATGACGGCACCAGAGGCAACCTGCGTTGTCGACAGCGCAAAACCAAGTCGACTCGAGGCAAGAATCGCCACCGCCGAAGAAACCTCAGCCGCAAAACCCTGAGCGGGTCGGATTTCACTGAGCCCTGTTCCCATAGTCTTGATGATTCGCCAACCACCAGAATAGGTTCCCAAAGCAATGGCGAGTGCCGCCGAGACGACGACCCAAAGCTCGACGTGGTCTCCTGAAGATTGGTATCCGGCCGCCACCAAAACGAGAGTGATGACACCCATAGTTTTCTGAGCGTCATTTGTTCCGTGCGACAAAGCCACCAGCGAAGAAGAGAAAATCTGGCCGACCTTGAATTTTGCTCGACCACTGCCGATGCCCGTAGCGCTTCTGCTGTCTTGAGTTCGAGCTGTCACCAGGTATGCAAGTCGCGTCGCCAAGAAGGCCGCAATACCTGCCAGCAGCGGCGCAAGGAGCGCTGGAATAACAACCTTTTCGAGGATTTTAGCGCCGTTGATCGCACCCCAACTTGATGCGTAAACAACGGCGGAACCGATGAGACCTCCGAATAGTGCATGCGAAGATGAGGAAGGCAGACCAAGAAACCAGGTGGTCAGATTCCAGAGAATCGCACCGGTGAGACCCGCAAACACCATAGTTGCCCCATTAACGCCGACGAAGAGCGTTTGCTGAGCGTTCTCATCGATAAGCGAGACCGAGATGGCCTTGGCAACTTCTGTAGAGAGAAATGCGCCGACGAGGTTCATAACGGCCGCGATACCAACTGCAACTTTCGGCTTTAGAGCACCTGTTGCAATCGGCGTAGCCATGGCATTTGCCGTGTCATGAAATCCGTTGGTGAAGTCAAAAAAGAGAGCTAGGGCCACGACTACCGCGACCACGAAAAGCGGATCCATGCTTGTCTTTCTGTCGGTTTGCTAGTTGCCACCGGAACAACACTCTGACCGAAATCAGAATCCGAAAAGCAATAATTTATTCTAAATCTAGCGGTGAAGGTACTCGTCTAAACCCATCAGAAATGAAGTTCGCCACACAGCCTCTAATCGATATGGAAGTCGCCAGAGTTTGCCGTGAATTGCGGTGGCAGCAAAACCTTCGAAACCTGAATCGGCACCCGAACCTACATCCTTTTTGTTGCCCAAACGCCCCAGGAGGCACGCGGTCAACAAATCGCGCAACATCCACGCTTCAAAGGTGACCACGCCCAGTCGAGCGAGGCCGCGGTACGCCGCCCGAACGAATTTGTAGCCGAGTGTCGAGTTTGTGCGAGCGGCTGGTGTTACTTGAAACCAGACCTGATAACCGCGAGACACCAACTCTGCTGCCCGCCATCGCTCTATTCGTTTTGCAAGCAAATAACTGCTGCCTTGCCTTCGAGCAGAAAAATCAAGCACGGTTGCGCTTCGACGAGTCAATTCAGATTCGATGGCTTGCGCGGATTTAACTCCCTTGAGTGCGCTATCGGCGCGAGCTCGAGCTAGCCCGAAAATCGCATCCCGCAATCGAACAAGAAAATTACGGTGAGAAAAGTCATGCTGTTGCGAATCGAGCAAATCTTTCTTCACCAAGTATGAATCCAGCGGTGTTGCCAACCAGCCGGCAACAAATCGTTCGATGCCAACTTGCTCGGCTAGTGCCGACATCAAGGCATCCTGAGCTGCGGACGCGATTATCTGGGCAGAGCCAGGCGCATACACAAATCCCAAACAGACAATTCGTTTGCCGGGATGCGCATTGAGCACCCGACCGAGATACTCGGCAATCAACTCAATCTCAGTATCCAGAGCTAGACCGACCCTGCCCTCGAGGGATGGGTAGTTGAGCGTGCCGGCCGAAGCCGCGGCGAACTCGATTAGCCGCTGCCACTTCTCTTGGTTGGGCCTCGCTATCGCCACGACGTTAGCCCCAAGAGCCAGCAACTCCTCGGTCAGCGCGAGTTCCGCGTTGGCTCCGATGGCCACAAAGACCGTGTTGGCGAGCTCTATGCCTAGGCAATCGTCTGTCACCATGCGGTCGTATGAAGTTAGGTCAGCCAAGAGCCCGGCTTCGGCCAGCTGGTGATTGATCAAGTTTTCAGCCGTTGCAGTGCCAATTGTTGCCAGCGGCGATGGTTCACCATTTCCGATAGTCGAATCGAGCTTTAGTTGCGTGGATGAACTACCGGCTGCCAAGAACCCGGTCGCTACCAGCTCTTTGAGCGAACGATCAGAATCATCACGAATCTCTTCATGAACTGAGTCGAGAATTTGCCTCTGAAGAACTGCTTGCTCATCAAGAGCTTCAACCGCAGCGAGCTGAGCGAAAACCTCTTGGTAGTGTTCACGCCAATCCTTTGACTGCCCCAATGCGATGCCCTTTTGAGCGGTGGCTTTTGCGAGAACAGTATGGGCAAAGAGTGCACTCGACTTGCCGATTCGAAAATGAAGTGACATGTCGCTCCTTATTCAGCCCTATTCGTGCGGCTGGGTTAGGCGAACTCCCCAACTTGCCTGGAATTCTTGATTCTGCTCAATCCAAAGCAAGTCATCTCCAGTGTTGAAGGCATTTGCGCCCATGGTTTGGGGTTCTATTGCCGCGGCGTAAATTGGACCGTTTTTTGTGGGATAAAAGTCTGGGGTGAAAATTACCACGTGTTTGAAATTGGCATCCTGCCAAACTTCGATCTGGCCGCCATTCTGGCCGCGCAAATAGGTTCGTGCAAGGCCGTCTGAGTCGCGGGCGAGGTCAGTGAAACCATGGTCAATGAACGAGGCTCCAACCAGCGCACCAGATCGAAGGTCGAAGCGAGTGTCGTCCACTTTAGATTTTGCAACAGGAATCTGACGGTCATTGACCTCTAGATAACTTTGCGCGGGGCAGGTGAGTTCAAGATTTTCGGTAGGGGTGCCCGAAATCTGAAAATAGGGATGCCCACCAACCCCAAAAGGTGCAGCCTTTGTGCTCAAGTTCTTGGCAAAGTGGGTTACTTTGAGGCCATCTTGGTTGAGTTCATAGGTCACCTGAGTTTCGACCAGGAACGGATACCCGAGTCGCGGGTAGATGGTTGCACCAAGCGTGATGCTGGCTCGATCTGCATCCTGAGTCAGTTCGACAAGGTGATACTCGGCAAACTCGAGCAGCCCGTGGTTTGCGTTTTGCTGATCGTGGATGGTGATTGGCACGCGAAGCGCCTTGCCCTCGTACTGCCAAGTGCCGCCATCGAGCCGATTTGGCCAGGGGGCCATAACGATACCGGCACAAAGTGGAGCGATTTCGTCAGGGGCACACGACAGGATGAACTCTGTGTTGCCCAATTTCAGGGATCGAATTGAAGCGCCAACCTGCGCAATGACGGTGGAAAGCTGTCCGTCAGGTGTGTCAATGGCAAGGGTAAACTGTTGCCCACAGGCTGAAATCATTCCCCTAGCCTACCGATGCCACCTGATAAGACGACCAGATTGCGAGTCTCAAAACTCATGTCTCGAAAAACCAGTGCAAAACTCTTCGACGGTCGTGACCTGTTTTATTTCGACGACGAGGGTACCTCCCTCACGACTGACCGCAAGCGCGACGAAAGAGAGCCAGCCGAGCGTCCGGCAACTGCCGAGATGCGACTGGATTCATTGACTGGCGATTGGATTTCGATAGCCGCGCATCGTCACGGACGAGCTTTTTTGCCACCGGCTCACATGTGCCCGCTGTGCCCGACGACGGCAGACAACTTGAGTGAGATTCCCGACCAGTTCGATGTGGCTGTCTTCGAGAACAAAAATCCATCGTTTGGTCCGAAAATGGCGGATGTCGACGACGCGGAGTTCGCTATTGAACCGGGTCTGACCCTCGGCGCGACTCGGACCTCGTTTGGGCGCTGCGAAGTCGTGGTTTTTTCGAGCGAGCACCTGGGTTCGCTCGGAGGTCAGAGCGTCGCGCGCATCCGCACCGTAATTGACGCCTGGGCCGATCGAACCGAACACCTGCAAAGCCTGCCTGGCATTCGTCAGGTTTTTCCGTTCGAGAATCGCGGTCAGGAGATTGGCGTCACCCTGCACCACCCACACGGCCAAATCTATTCGTACCCTTATGTGACTCCGCGCACTCGAAAACTTCTGGATTCGATTGCAGAATTCGGCGCTGACCTGTTCCAAAAGACCCTCGAGTTTGAGCAGGCTGGAGAGCGAGTCTTGATTCGAGGAGAGCACTTCACAGCATATGTTCCATTCGCGGCACGCTGGCCGATCGAGATTCATCTGCTGCCACATCGCCACGTGCAGCATTTGGCGCAGCTAACCGAAGCCGAGCGCGACGAACTTGCGGTGACCTACAAGCGACTGCTGCAAGCGCTGGATGCGATTTACGACAGCCCGACGCCTTACATCTCGGCTTGGCACCAGGCTCCCTTGGTGGCTGGTGGCGAGAACGTGCGACTGCAGCTGCAGATTACCTCGCCTCGACGTGCTGCTGACAAGCTGAAATTCCTGGCCGGTTCGGAGTCAGCGATGGGAGCATTCATTGCGGATTTCCCGCCAGAAAAAACGGCTGCTCAACTTCGCGAGGTGCTCTAATGACAATCGGTCTAGCCATGCAAACTAAAACAAAATTTGTTGAGAGCTTTGGCTATGAGCCAACCGGAGTTTGGTCTGCGCCTGGGCGGGTAAACCTGATTGGCGAGCACACCGACTACAACCAAGGGTTCGTTTTTCCATTCGCCATTAACCGCCGCACCTATGCGGCGGTGGCGTTGCGAGAAGACGGAATTGCGAGAGTGGCATCCTCATTCGCTGGCGCTCACGTTCAAATTGAGATTTCAGCAATCAAAGCCGCTCAGGGTTTGGACTGGGCCGCTTATCCCCTTGGCGTCGCCTGGGCACTAACTGAATTGATCGGCGACGAAGTCGAAAATTGGGCGCCAACCGGATTCGATTGCTTCATCGAGTCGGATGTTCCGGTTGGAGCAGGCCTGTCATCATCGGCGGCAATAGAGTGTGCGGTCAGCGTGGCACTCAACGAACTGTGGCAACTCGGGCTGAACCAGCGTCAGCTGGCGCGAGCCGGGCAGCTGGGTGAGAACGTTATTGTCGGTGCACCTACCGGCATCATGGATCAGTCAGCATCTTTGCTCGGCAAACTCGACCACGGCGTGTTTCTTGACTGCCAAAGCCTCGAGGCCGAGTCGATCGAGTTGGGGTTTGCAAAGGCCGGACTCGAGCTGTTGATTATCGACACCAAAGTTGCTCACCGACTCGTAGACGGCGGATACGCATCCCGTCGCGCGGCTTGCGAAAAGGGAGCCGAGGTGATGGGGGTCAGCTCGCTGCGAGAACTCTCGGTGGCCGACCTCGATCGCGCAAAAGACCTGCTGGATGACGTCACATTCCGTCGGGTAAGGCATGTGGTTACCGAAAACCAGCGTGTTCTAGACACCGTTTCGAACCTGCGCCTTCAAGGCCCCGAATCGATCAGCAAGTTGATGTATGCATCGCACGAATCGATGCGCGACGACTTCGAAATCTCTGTGGATGAGCTGGATTCAGCCGTCGAGGCCGCTCTCGCTCATGGAGCTATCGGAGCACGCATGACCGGTGGTGGATTCGGCGGTGCCGCGATCGCGCTAGCGCCTGTCAATCGCATCAGTGAGGTAACGAACGCTGTTTACGCTGAGTTCGAATCCTGCGGGTACGCCAAGCCAGACATCTTTGCCGTCAGCCCAGCCGACGGAGCAATGCGCGAAATCTAAGCTTGAGGATCAGGAATCATCACGTACTTGGTTTCCAAGTACTCGTTGATGCCCTCGAGCCCACCCTCTCGTCCAAGACCTGACTGCTTGACGCCACCAAACGGTGCCGCCGCGTTTGAGACGAGTCCCGAATTGAGGCCGGTCATTCCGGTGTCAAGCGTCTCGGCCAAGCGCAGACCGCGCTTCAGATCCTGGGTGAAGGCATAAGACACCAAACCGTAAGGTGTGTCATTCGCCAGACGAACAGCTTCTTCCTCGGTCTTGAATCGAACAATAGGGGCAATCGGACCAAAGATTTCTTCTTGCAGAATGGTCGAGCCAGGCTTCACGTGGTCGAGCACGGTTGGCTTGAAGAAGTAGCCTTCACCCTCTAGAGCCTGGCCACCAGAAACGACCTCGCCACCCTCGGATTTAGTGGTTTCGACCAGGCGAACCATGTTGGCTCGGGCCTTGTCGTTGATGACAGGGCCACAGGTAGTGTCAGCCGCAACTCCTCGACCGAGTTTGAGCGCATCCATCTTGGCTGCAAATTTCTGAGCGAATTCATCTGCAACAGACTCGTGGATGATGAACCGGTTGGCCGCCGTGCAAGCCTGGCCGATGTTGCGCATCTTGGCGAGCATTGCACCCGAAACCGCCGCCTCGATGTCGGCATCCTCGAAAACCAGGAATGGAGCGTTTCCACCGAGTTCCCTCGATGAGCGCAGCACGTTTTGAGCTGATTGCTCAAGCAACTTGACGCCGACCTGGGTGCTGCCCGTAAAGGTGATCTTGCGAAGACGCGGGTCAGCGATAACCGGAGCGCTGGTGGCAGCCGAGGTGCTGGTGGTGATGACGTTGACCACACCGGCTGGCAAGCCGGCCTCCTCAAGAGTCTTGACCAAGAGCAGAGTGGTTAGCGGAGTCAACTCGGCAGGCTTGACCACCATGGTGCAACCAGCGGCGATTGCGGGGCCGATTTTGCGGGTTGCCATCGCCAAGGGAAAATTCCAAGGTGTAATCGCGAATGCTGGACCAACGGGTCGCTGAGTAATCAACATGCGGCCAGTGCCTTCGGGGTTGCTGCCGTAGCGACCCGAGATTCGAACGGCCTCTTCGCTGAACCAGCGAAGGAACTCGTTTCCGTAAGTCACCTCGCCACGAGCCTCAGCAATTGGCTTGCCCATCTCGAGGCTGATCAGTGTCGCAAACTCCTCTGAGCGCGCGCGCACGAGCTCGAAAGTTCGTCGCAGGATTTCGCCGCGCTCTCTTGGTGCGACACGAGCCCATGCCGCCTGTGCATCATCGGCTGCTGTCAACGCGGCGAGCGCATCCTTGGCTGTGGCGTTGGCAATCTCGAGGAGGGTCTTGCCGGTGGCAGGATCTTCGACCGCAATGCTTTCGCTGGCACTGCCGGACACCCACTGGCCGTTGATGTAAAGACCGGTTGGAACCTTAGCCAAAAGCTCTTGCTCGGTTAGCGACATTGCTATTCCTCTCGATACTCGATTGCCAGATAGTCAATCAGTTTGTTCGGATACAAACATTCTAGTTTGACCCTCGTTTGCCCAAATTGGATTACTGTTCGTTGCTCAGCTGGTTGCCACAGCGATAGAAGCCTGTGGCCAAGTTATCTATGGCCTTCTTGGATGCGTCACTCACTTGACCGAGCGCATAGATTGCGAAGGTTAGCTTGGTGCCGTCCTTGGCATCTATCGTTCCGGCTAACGTGTAGCCCTTCTTGATCCATCCGGTTTTAGCTTTGATCTTGCCAGCGGCATCCAAGTTTTCACCCTTGAATCGGTCGGCTAGCGAGCCACTTTCAGCAGCAACCGGCAATCCCTGCATGATCCAGCTCAGATCATTGCTGCCGGCCAGGATCAGCTTGAACAGCTTGGCAAAGTAGATCGGTGGAACGGCGTTGTTGTTCGAAAGACCTGAACCGTCCTTGATTACCAGTCCAGTCATGTCGATACCCAGCGGTGTCAGTGCCTGCTTGAAAGCGCTGTTGATTGAGCCAAACGATCCGTCATAGCCGAGATCTAGGCTGACCAGCCTCGCGAGGGCTTCGGCTTGAGTGTTATCTGAAACCTGAAGCATGTGGGTGATCCAGGTGCTAATCGGGGCAGATGAAACCTTTGCAACTTCGGTCGCGGTGCCGGGGGTCTTTCCTTCGACGATTGAAGCCGAAGCGGCAATCGAGCCCAGAGCTCGCTTGAACCAGCCGCCAGCACGCTTTACCGGAGTGGTGCTGCGCTTTGACGTTTCCTGCTGAGCGTTATCGCGGTCACCATCAACCTGAAGAGCCGTGACCTCGCTCATGTAGCCCTGAGTTTGTTCGCTGCGCTCCCAAGATGACTCCCAAGAAGGACCACCGAACATCGACGAATCGAGCACGATTTGGGTGATGTTGGTTCCGGTCAACTTGCTGTTCACCTGACTAGCCAGCGATGAGAGCTTGGCGGCATCCTTGTAGACGCTTTGCTGGCCCGGCGCTAGGCGCGAAAGCGTGACGTCTCCGCCACCAACCAGATAAATCACGCCTGGGTTCGCTGGATCCGAATAAACCCGAGTGTCAACGCGGTAGTTTGGGCCAAGCGTGACCAATGCGGCGGCGGCAGTGATTACCTTCATGGTGGATGCAGTTGCCCCAGGGGTCGACCCACCGCGGTCAAACAGCACCTCGTCGGTTGAATTGTTCATGACCACAGCTTGGAGTGACCCGAGCAATGGGTCGGCGGCGAGATCCTTCACAGAGCAGGTTCGAGCGTTGGATGCGGTTGGAGTTGGTGTTGCAGATGCCGAGCTCGTTGGTTGAGTTTGAGTCTGTGTAGGCGCTGGAGTGCCGCCTGATAGCGTGAATCCGCCGATGATTAGTGCCAGGATTGCAACACCTGAAACGGCCCCGATTGCCACTTGTTTGAAGTAGGCGAAGCCCTGTTTTTCTTGGCTCAATTTAGCTCCAGCTGACTTGAAGGATTCCCCTAAAGTCTAGGCGAAAGCCTTGATTTAGACTTAACCAATGACCTCACAGAGCATCGGCAAGGCATCCAGACAAAAGTTTGTATTCAAGGTTGGTTCGGCCATCTTGTTTGCTTTTTGGAGCGTGATGTTGGTGACCACTTTTGGGCCGGCAAGTCCAGCTTTGGCGCACGACGAAATCACCAACACCTCACCCGCTGCCGACTCAACCGTCGACGCGGGCCAGTTCGATGTCTCAATCACCTCAAGCGATGTAATCACCGACCTTGAAGGTCAAACCACAAACGACATAACTGTCGTCGGCCCCCTCGATCAAGAAGATTCTGGTGTGGTTAGCGCTCCTTGCTTGCGAGTGAGCGGCAATACCGCCTCTGTGCCAACGCAAATCGACAAACCAGGAAAGTACCGCGCAACCTGGCAAATTGTCGGTGCAGATGGCCACCCAGTTTCGGGCAGTTTCACCTTCGATGTCACGAACGACTCGGGCTACCAGGCCAACGGTTTTGACTCACTTCCGGCCGACTGCAAACCAACCGCTATGGTCACCACAACCGGCGAAAACGTTGCTAGCGGCAACGAGGGTCAGGATGACCACGGCACAAACCACTCAGATCAGCCAGCTTCCGACAGCGGGCAGTGGATCGGCTTGCTTGTTGGCATCGGTTTTGTGGTTTTTGCCTCGATTGCGGGAGCTCTCACGGTCAAATTGCGCGAAATCTATCGTGCCAAGAAGCCGCGCAAACTTGATCAGGACTAGCGCTTAGCTGCCGGTTAGCTTCGCTACGTCACCCAAAATTGCATCGAATTCGGCGACGGTCATTATGTTTTCGCCAAGCACAATCTGGCGAACCGATTGCCCGGTCTCGAGGGCGCGCTTAGCAACATAGGTAGCTTGCTCGTAACCGATGGTTGGTGATAGAGCGGTCACCAGGCCAATCGACTGCTCCACGGTTTCACGCATCCTGTCGGCGTTAGCGGTGATTCCAGAAACGCATCGGTCAGCAAAAGTGATGCAGCCTTGACGAAGTTGAGTAATGCTCATCATGAGTGCTCGACACATAATCGGCTCGAAGGCGTTCAACTGCAACTGGCCCGCCTCGGCAGCCATCGTGACCGTCACATCGTTGCCGATCACTGCAAACGCAATCTGGTTGACCACTTCAGGAATAACCGGGTTCACTTTGCCTGGCATAATCGAGGATCCAGCCTGCCGGGGCGGAAGGTTGATCTCACCCAAACCGGCTCGAGGTCCACTCGATAGCAAACGCAGGTCGTTGGCTGTCTTCGACAACTTCACCGCGACTCGCTTCAAGACACCAGACACCATCACAAAGACACCTGCGTCCTGGGTTGCCTCGACCATGTCTGCAGCCACCACGAACGGAATGCTGGTCAGCTCAACCAGATTGCGACAGGCGGCCTCGGCGTAACCTTCAGGGGCATTCAGCTGGGTGCCGATGGCCGTGCCGCCAAGGTTGATTTCGCACAACAGCGGAATGACTTCGCGCAAACGCTGAATGTCTTCCATAATCATTCGTGCGTAGGACGCGAACTCTTGACCCAAAGTCATCGGAACCGCATCCTGCAGCTGTGTGCGACCCATCTTGATCATTGATGAGAACTCGTCGGCCTTCTTAGCGAACTCGGTTCGCAGGTGCTCCATGGCTCCGATAAGCTGCTGCAGCTCGAGAATCAAAGCGAGCTTCAAAGCTGTCGGATAAACGTCGTTGGTTGACTGCGACATATTCACATCGTTCAGTGGATGAACCTGCGCGTAATCGCCCTTTTGCCAGCCGCCAAGTTCGAGCGCTCGGTTGGCGATCACCTCATTGGCGTTCATGTTGGTCGATGTGCCAGCGCCACCCTGAATCGCATCCACGATGAATTGGTCATCAAATTGGCCTTG
>CAZXFZ010000019.1:6484-12166 GCA_964640285.1 uncultured Rhodoluna sp. | reverse complement strand
CCACCGCACCGGATTCACCTCGGGCCACTTTGCCCGGCGTCGCACAGAAGGTGTCCCAAACGGTCTTGCCGCGACCGTCTTCGTTGACCGCACCTTCAATTTGATAGGAGGCGGTGGCAACTCCGAACAGAAAGTCTGGGCCAAATTCTTGAATCACGGTTTCCTCCGGTTTTCTTTTTCTGGATGAGGGTTTGGCTCATGAGTTGAGGGGTTAACAGGGTTCGATCTTGAAGTAATCAATCTGGATGCCGCCAGCGGCAGCGGCGACCGAGCTCGCATCTAGGTTGTGACTAGCCGAAAGCCTCACCCGATAGCCGCCGGGCAAAACCTCGAGTTCGCCGATAACAATCTCGCGCCACAGCCCTTCGGTCGAAGGAAAAACGGTGCCTCGATTGATGTATTGCTCGTATGACTGGTTTTGGTTGCCGTCGTAAAACAGATGATTGCCGAACAGCACTCGGCCGTTGAATGCGGGTCCAGCATTCCGGTAACGAACTGAAACCCGATGGTGGTGCGCTTGACCCTCGGCCTGCCCGCCGAAGTCAAACCAAACCGACACACCGGTCTCTTGCCCGGTCAGACCGGTGACGCAGCCGTGACCGGTGGCCCCTTCAAAACTTCGCGAAACCACTGCACCATGCAAACGCGACCCCGAGGATGCCCCGGCGGCGGCATCGAGAATCGTTACGGTTCGAGTTTCGGCATCCACCGCACCTTGCCGCGAAGGCATGAACGGCACGATGTCGCCTGACGCTGTGTAGTCGAAGCGGTCAACCATCATCGACCGCGAGGTCGAGCGCCCCGAGATCCAGGCCGAGTGATAGAAGGCATACCAGTTGCCCTTGAACTCGACTATCGAGCCGTGAATCGTGCCGCTGTTTCCCTCATACTCAGGAATAACTACCCCGCGACTCTGGTAAGGGCCTAACGGCGATTTAGAAGTGGCGTAACACATGCGCTGCGGCCACTTTTCGCCGTCCAAGGCAGGGTAGGTCAAATAGTAGGTGCCGCGATACTTGTGCAGAAAAGGCCCCTCGTAGCCCTCGAGTGAACCGCTAAGGTAGGTCACCGTTTCGGGCTTCACCGAGCGCAAATCAGAGTTCAGCTCGGCGATGGTTATGGCTCCGCGTCCACCCCAAACCAGGTAGGGCGTTTCAACTCCATCGACCGAATCGACAAAGAAGCTCGGATCTTGGCCCCAGTCAACACCTTGTATCACGCCGAGGTCTTCGAACGGGCCCTCTGGTCGATCACTGACAGCCAACCCCGTTCTAAACGTGCTCGTTTCGCGATCGAAGGCGCAAAACACGAGGTAGTAGCGCCCTTGCCAGTAGTTGCAATCGATCGCCCACATGTGACTCAAGGCCCACGAGACATGCTCAAGTGAAAGAATCTGGCCGTGGTCAACCCAGTTCACCAGGTCATCGGTTGAGACACAGTGATAGGAAACCATCGAATCGTGGGTGTTGGTGAACGGTTGGTCATAGCTGACATAGGCATAGAGCCGGTCACCGAAAACGTGGGCCGCTGGGTCGGCCGCAAAGATCGTGGTTACAGCAGGATTCGACAAACTAGCTCCACTCAACCGTGATCGGTTTACGGCCATCGTTCCGCCCGTGAGTTGGCGAATAAACCTTGACCTTCTGCCCTAGCGCAGCACCAAAGCTGACCAGCTCAAAATGATCCTGATACTCGTAATCTGCCCGGTCATCGCGTGTGCCGAGCGCTAAGAGTGCGCCTGGTCGCACGAAGAGTGGCATACCGAAGTAATCGAAACTCTGCTCGTGCCAACTAGGGCCTACCAATTTTTGCCCAGTCAAGAGGTTGGTCCACTCGCCCTCGGGCAGATAAAACTGCTTTAGGCCAGAGATCGACATGACCGGAGCTACCAGCAAAGATTCGCCAAGCATGTACTGCTCATCGAGGTTCCAGCAGTTTCGATCCTCAGGAAACTCGAGCAGCATCGGTCGCATCATCGGCATGCCCGACTCAGTCGCCTCAACCGCCTTCGCAAACAGATAAGGCATCAGGCGCGCTTTCAGCTTCATGAAGTGCCTGGTGACCTCAACGGCTTCTTCATCAAACACCCATGGAACACGAACCGATTCGTTGCCGTGCAATCGCGAATGCGAACTCAGCGCACCAAAGGCCACCCAGCGCTTGAATACGTCGGCATCTGGTTTGCCCTCGAAGCCACCGATGTCGTGACTCCAGAAACCAAAACCGCCGAGACTCAGGCTCAAACCGCCCCGCAGACTCTCGGCCATGGATGCGTAGTTCGCAGAGTTGTCGCCACCCCAGTGCACCGGCATCGTCTGACCACCAACGGTTGCCGAGCGTGCGAACACAATCGCATCCTGCTTCGAATGCTCGGTTAGGAGTTCGAAAACTGTTTGGTTGTATAGCTGGGTATAGAGGTTGTGCATCTGCTCGGGGTCGCTGCCGTCGAAGTACACGACATCGAGTGGAATTCGCTCGCCAAAGTCGGTCTTGAAGCAGTCGACGCCCATGTCTAGCAGAGGCTTGAGCTTGCTCTTGAACCAGTCTCGAGCCGCTGGATTCGTGAAATCGACGATTGCGTTGCCCGCTTGCCAGAGGTCCCACTGCCAAACCGACCCATCGGTTCGCTTGAGCAAGAATCCCTGCTGTGCCGCTTCTTCAAAAAGTGGGGATGCCTGACCGATGTATGGGTTGATCCAGAGCGAAATCTTGAGCCCGTCAGCCTTGAGCCGCTTTAGCATTCCGGCGGGGTCAGGAAACACCCGCGGATCCCACTCGAAGTCGCACCACTGGTATTCACGCATCCAGAAGCAGTCAAAGTGAAAGACACTTAGCGGAATGTCGCGCCGCTTCATCTCCTCGATGAAGCTCGAAACGGTTGCCTCGTCATACTCGGTTACAAAAGAGGTCGACAGCCACAACCCAAAAGACCAGGCCGGAGGCAGAACCGGCCGCCCGGTTAGCGCTGTGTACCTTTCGAGAATTTGCTTCGGGGTGGGGCCGTAGATGACCAGGTATTCGATGGATTCGCCAGCCACCGAAAACTGAACCTGACTGACTGTTTCGCTGCCGACCTCGAAAGAGACCCGCCCGGTGTGGTTGACGAAGACACCGTAGCCAGCACTCGAAATATAGAAGGGCAAGTTCTTGTAGGCCTGCTCGCTGGCGGTGCCGCCGTCCTCGTTGAAGATGTCGACAGTCTGGCCATTCTTGATGAATGGGGTGAACCGCTCGCCGAGACCGTATACCTTTTCGCCAACGCCGAGCGATAGCTGTGCCGACATGAACCGGCCGTCTGGGGTGTCGGCAAAGAAGATCCCGCGCTGGTCGAGCCGGGTTAGCTCATGCGAGCCAGCCAACAGGGATGCGCCGAAGCGCCCCTCAGTTTGCACGCGCAGGCACAGGTCGCCGCTCTTGATCTCGAGGCTTTCAGAGCCCTCGGTCAGGTGGATTCGCTGCGGGTTTTCGGCGAGCGCAAACTTGAGCGGCTGTCGGCCACCGCGGTGATGAGTTGCCCGAAAACGCAGAACGGACTCGGCCGGCGAATCAACCTCGAGTTCGAGTGTGGCTGAGTTCAGGGTTTGCCCCCGGTGCTCGACTGTGCGCGTGGCCAGAAGTAGCTTGGCGGCATCGCCCGCTGCCTCAACCCGCTGCACCTGGGTTGCCGCGAAAAGTGAAACACCCTCTTTCAAAAGCCAGTAACCGTTGGTGAATTTCATGTTTACTGCCTTCGAAGAGGGTGTTGCACTGTTTCAGGGGTTGAAGTTCGGGCTGGCCACGTCATGAAGGCGAGCATGACCTGCCCGAACCACAGCTATAGTCGCGTCAGCGAGCCTCCGCTGCGCTTGCGAGCAAGAGCGTCAATGGTGGCTGCAATCAGCAGAACACCACCGGTAACGACCCAGTTGATTCCGGCAGGCATGCCGATTAGACCAAGGCCGTTGTCGATGATCGCGATCACGAATGCGCCGATTGCCGCGTGGGCCAGACGACCACGGCCACCGAAGAGGCTGACGCCACCAACGACCGCGGCGGCAACTGCCGATAGCACGATGGCGCGACCTGCACCTGATTCGACGTTTCCGATGCGGGATACGTTGAAGACACCCGAGATCATGGCCAGGGTCGAACAGATGATGAAGGCGCTGATGCGAATCTTTGCGACCTTGATACCTGCGCGACGTGCAGCTTCAGGGTTGCCACCAACTGCATAAAGGTGACGGCCAAAGCGGGTGCGGTCTAGCGCGAAGGTTGCGATGAACAGAATTGTCAGGGCAATCGGAATAACCATCGGCACACCGGCGATTGGCTTGAATGCGTTGAGCGAACGGTTGGTGTTCAAATACAAAACCGCAGGGATGCCCACAGCAAGAATTCCGAGCACCTTCACGCCCAGAAACAGAATTGGGCGAACTGGCAGGTTGGCGCGAACGCGACGTGAACGATCCCACAGACCCATTGCCAGGGTAAGCACCGCGGCAACTGCTAGCAGCACCCAGCCACCCCAGAGTGGCAGGTTCTCGTTCATGATTGCCTTGATCTCAGGAACCTCGAGACGAAGCACGCCACCGTCACCGAGAATGATCAGCATCACGCCGGGGAAAGCTAGATAGAAACCAAGCGAAACCACGAACGACGGAACACCAATCTTTGCCACGAAGTAGCCGATGATTGCACCGGTTGCCATACCCATGGCAAATGCGATGGCGAGGTTGAGAATCCAAGGAATCTGCGGAAACTCAAGATTCATTTTGACGAATATCGCCATACCTGTTCCGGCGGTAACGCCAGCCGAAAGGTCGATTTCACCGAGCAGGATGACGAACACCAGCGCGGACGCAATCATCATCAGAGTTGCAGCCTGAACGAACAGGTTTGCGAAGTTGATCGGGGTCAAAAAGTAAGGGCTCAGGTTTGCGAACAGCGCAACTAGAACCAGCAGCGCACCGATTGCTGGCAGCGCTCCCATGTCACCTGCGCGAAGACGCGACAGGTATGCCTTGAACTGCTCACCGGCAGTTCCTTCTTGCCCGGTTTTGAGTGTTAGGTCTGACATTAGCTGTTCTCCTGCTGGGTCTTTAGGCCGGTGATGTAACTGATGACCTCACCGTGGTTGGTTTCGTCGGTCTTTAGTTGGGCGACCATCGAGCCGAGATAAAGCACGGCGATGTTGTCGGCAACCTTGAATACGTCAACCAGGTTGTGGCTAATCATGATGACTGCGATGCCTTGATCGGCAAGTCTGCGAACCAGGTTGAGAACCTGTTCGGTTTGGGCAACTCCGAGTGCCGCGGTTGGCTCATCCAGAATGACGAGCTTGGCAGAGCGAAGAACTGATCGGGCGATGGCCACAGTCTGGCGTTGACCACCAGAGAGCGAGGATACCTTTTGGCGAACCGACTTGACGGTCTTCACCGAGAGGCTTTGGAGAGCTTTGGCCGCCTGGTATTCCATGCTGGCCTCGTCGAGGGTTCCGGTGCGCATGTCTTCGCGACCGAGGAACATGTTCTGAACAATGTCGAGGTTTTCGCAGAGCGCGAGGTCTTGGTAAACAACCTCGATGCCGAGGGAAGCGGCTTCGCGAGGTGTGTTGAGGTCAACCGGCTGACCTTCGAACAGCACGGTTCCTTCGTCATAAGGCTGAACACCAGCAAGACCCTTAATCAGGGTTGACTTACCTGC
>CAZXFZ010000019.1:0-6474 GCA_964640285.1 uncultured Rhodoluna sp. | reverse complement strand
GGACGGAGCAGCCCTGAGATCAGTTTCATCAGCGTTGACTTGCCGGCTCCGTTGTCACCGACCAGTGCGGTGACCTTGCCCGGCTCAACTACGAGTTCGACACCCTTGAGCACATCAACCGGACCGAAGCTCTTTTTTACGCCCGAAAGTTGGACGACTGGAACGCTCACGCTGTTCTCCCTTTTTCTCTTTAGTAAAGCTGTGCGCCAGTCAAAGGATCTGACTGGCGCACAGCCTCGGTACTACTTAGTTGTTACTTGACGCCGTACTTCTCACAAGCTGCTGCTACGTCTGCGGTGCAGATGTCAGCTGCTGATGCGTTTCCGTCAGCGACTACGTCCTTAACCTTGTCTGGACCGACGACCACTGGGTCAACGGTGACGAAAGGAGTGCCGTCTTCAAGGGTCTTGTTGGCGGTGTAAGTCTCGCCCTTCATGATTGCGCTAACAACCTTGAGAGCAGCCTCGACCTGAAGCTGGAATGGCTTGTAGACAGTAGCGGTCTGCTTGCCTAGCAGAACGTTCTGCAGACCAGCAACCGATGCGTCCTGACCCGAAACAGGAACAGTCAGACCGTTCTTGTCGAGGATCGCGATGATCGATGCAGCGTTGTTGTCGTTTGGCGCTAGAACAGCGTCAACCTTTCCGTTAACTGCGGTGAATGCCTGCTCGAACAGAGTTCCAGCCTTGGCACCATCCCAGGTTCCCTCCATGGTGAAGGCAGCCTTTGCACCTGCAGGGTCAAGAACGCTTAGAGCACCCTTGAGGAACATGGCAGCGTTGCCATCGGTTGGGTCACCCGACGAGTAGATGATGCTTGCGGTGGTGACGTCCTTGCCAGCTGCAGCTAGGCCATCGAGGATCATCTGACCCTGCATTGCACCAACGGTCTCGTTGTCGAATGATACGTAGTAGTCAGCACCGGCGATTGGGCGGTCGTAGGCGATAACTGGAACACCAGCAGCCTTAGCCTTCTCGGTAACTGCTACTGCAGCACCCTGGAAGTCAACCAGAAGCATGACACCGCAGCCCTTGGTGAGCTGTGCGTCAGCGATGGTTGCATACTTTGCAGCATCGCTCTGAGCGTTCTGGATGTCAGCCTCGAAGCCAGCGTCGGTGAGACCCTTCTCGAGAGCTGGACGGTCGCCAGTCTCCCAACGGGTGCCGCTGTCGGCGTCAGGCAGGATTACACATGCACGGGTTGAGCCAGCAGTCTCGGTCGAAGCCGAGCAACCGGTCAGGGCTAGTGCGGCAGCCGAAGCCACTGCAACAAATGAGAACAGCGAAGACTTCTTCACTAGATCTCCCTTCTTTGCTTGATTGCGGGTTACCCCCAGTGTTACAAGGGGACTCAACATTGGAGTCGAGATTATGTTTGCACACTAAACAAAGTCAAAAGAAATTTTCGGCTTTCAAACTGCTAACAACTTGATAACAACCCAGTAACGGGTCATTTTTCCGCTCAAATACTGGAAACGCTTGCAAAATAGAAAAGCTAAACATTTGTTGAATAAATAGACAATATGCGTAATGCTCAATAGCGAACTCGCTTTTTGACAAACTTAAATGTGCTTAAAACAACAAATGAAATGAGACTGCCGATGGCCGACATCCTCGCCAGCTCTAAGAAATTGGGGCAGGGTCGCGACGCGCTGCGACAGCACAACCTGTCTACTGTGCTCGGATTGGTGCACCGGTTTGGCCCGATTTCGCGATCAAGACTCGGCCAGCTGACGGGTCTCAATCGAAGCACCATTTCAACCCTGGTTGAAGAACTCACAGCTCTGGGGCTAGTTGAAGAGAGCATGAGTTCGGCCCGCGAGGGCCTCGGGCGACCCAGTATCCAGGTTTCGGCATCCTCAAATGTGGTTGCGATGTCGGTTCACCCAGAACTCGAGTACCTAGCCGTCGCTGCGGTTTCGCTCTCGGGCAAGGTGGTCTTAGAAGAGCGGGTTAGCTATTCGGCCGGAACCCCGGTTAACACAATCGTCAAAGAATCGGCCCGCCTGATTCAGAAGATTCGCACCAGCCTCGGCAACGACGTCAAGGTCGTTGGTGTGGGCGTTGCTGTTCCGGGCCAGGTTCGACTGGGTGACGGCGTGGTTCGCTTTGCTCCGCATCTGGGCTGGGTCGAAGTGCCATTCGCAAACCTGCTGCACCAAGAGATCAACCTGCCGGTCTATCTAGACAACGACGCCTCGCTCGGTTGCCGCTCAGAGCACCTCTTCGGTGCGGCTAGAAACTTCAACGACGTCATTTACCTCTGGGGTGGTTCGGGTCTCGGCGGTGGTGTGATCACAAACGGCATCCAACTTCGCGGTGCCACCGGGTACGGCTGCGAACTCGGACACGTTCGAATCTCTGATTCAGAGCAGGTTGACTACTCAGGCATCGCTGGCACAGTCGAATCGCTGGTTCGGCGCGAAGATCTGGTGTCGGCCCTGAAGCTGAGCAACGTCAGCGACGAGGAATTGCAATCTGCGCTTCTAGCTAATCGAACCAAAGAGGTGCTTTCGGTTGCGCAACGGCAAATCGACGTGCTTGCCAAGGCGCTGGCCAATTACGTAAACATTTTCAACCCGGAGGTCATCGTTCTTGGCGGCTTCCTAACTGCGCTCTATTGGCTAGACCAGGAACGACTTCTGCAGGGCATGACCAACGGATCGCTGTCGGCATCCCGAGAGGCGGTTATCTTGAGAACCGCCGAACTTGGCTCTGACAGCCTGTTGCTCGGGTCAGCCGAGCTGGCGTTTGACAAGCTAATTGCCAACCCTGCTGGCTATGGCAACTAGTCGCGACCGCGTGGCCTGAGCGTCACATTCGGCAGCTCAGGTGCCGGAATCCAGCCGCCAACTTCGTCTTCAAAGTGCTCGAATCCAGGTGAAGGATGCGTTTCACGCGAATTCCATCGCTCGCGCTTGGCAACAATTGCTTCTGGACTTCGCTCGATGAAGTTCCACCACATGATGATTTGCTCATCAAACGGCTCGCCCCCAATCAGCAAAACGGTGGCTTGTGGCGAAGAAGCCTGGTCACCCGCAGCGGTTGGTTCTAGGTTAAGCCGACTCGTTGAGTCAGGCAGATACAGGAGTTGCGTTTGGGCCGCCTCGCCCGTTTCGCCGGTATCGCTCGATGCAGTTATGCCACCTGCGACTGCCAATAACGCATACTCCCAGTCAGGGTTGAGTTGGATGGATGCGCTGCCAGAAACATCGAGTTGCGCTGCCACCAAAGGCGAGAAAACCTTGGCCGGTGAAGCAACTCCACCGAGCTCACCGATTAGGACTTTCGCCTGCAAATTCTCAGTTTGAAATCCTGGCAATTCACTTTGGTGCTCAAAACTCGCCGGCTCATTTGTTGCGATATTTGGGAGGGCAACCCACATCTGAACCGCGTGCAAGTTCTCGTGCTCGACTGAAACTACAGCCTTCTCGCTGTGGGCAACCGCCGCACCGGCTGTCATCAGGTTGAGCTGACCGGGGCGAATAACCTGACTCGAACCGATGCTGTCGCGATGGTGAATTTGACCCTCGAAAAGCCAGGTCACAGTTTGCAAACCGCTGTGCGGATGCGCGGCGACCGTCATCCCGTCAACCTGCGGAGTTGGCCCAAAGTGATCCAAAAACACCCAAGCGCCTACCCGTCGAAGTTTCGCGTGCGGGAGCGTGCGTCGAACCGAAATCTCACTGCGAGTGGTGAGCTTGATTTCGCGGGGTTCGACGAGCAGCATGAGTTTTTGCGACCTAGCCGTGGAACGGCTGCAGCGCATCCTCTGGAATCTGCCCGAAGCGGCCGTACTGGTAATCCTCCATCGCTTCGATGATCTGCTGCTTGCTGTTCATGACGAACGGGCCATAGGCAACGACCGGTTCACGGATTGGTTGGCCACCGAGAAGGAAGACCTCGAAGCCGCCGTAGCGGGCATCCTGGGTGTCGTCGGCAGTGAGCACGATGCGGTCGCCCTGGCCAAACACAGCCAAACCGCCAGTCGAAATCGGAGCAGATTGAGTGAAAGCACCGTCTTCGCCGACCCTGCCGGAACCGGCCAAGACATAACCGAGAGCATTGAACATCGGGTTCCACGGAATCGAAACGGATGCGCCAGGCGCTACTGAGATGTGAGCGATCGTGATTGGAGTGAATGATTTGCCCGGGCCGGTGTGGCCATCGATTTGACCCGCCAGCAAACGAATCAGTGCTCCGCCGTCTTGACTTGCCAGAAGTGTGACATCGCCACCCTCGAGGCTCTGATAGTTCGGGTTGCTCATCTTGGCGTGCGATGGAAGGTTGATCCACAGCTGGATGCCGTGGAACACGCCACCCGACATGACCAAATCCTCTGGTGGAGTTTCGATGTGCAGCACGCCAGCACCCGCAGTCATGTACTGCGTCGCGCCGTCCTTAATCACTCCACCACCGCCGTGGTTGTCTTGGTGCTGGAATGTGCCGTCAATCATGTAGGTGAAGGTCTCGAAACCTCGGTGAGGATGCCAAGGGGTTCCTTTGGGTTCGAGCGGCGCATACTCGACCTCTCCCATCTGATCCATGTGAATGAATGGGTCTAGGTCGGCGTAGCTCACTCCAGCGAACGCGCGAGTAACCGGAAAACCCTCACCCTCATAAGCTTGCGGGCCGAAAGTGACCGACTTCACCGTGCGAGCACGGCCGGTAATCAGGCTCATTCTTGGCAGCACTAGGGTGTCTGCGGTTACTGCTGGCATTTCAATCTCACCTTCTGAACAAGTTCAATATTGCCTAACTTTTTCTGAAGTAGTAAACCCCCACTTTACTTTTTTATTTCCGAATAAACTTGAGTCAGGTCCGCAGACGTACTCCCCTTCTTTTCTCGCAAATCCCAATCAAGGAATTTTCATGACTCAATCGCACTCGGGCAAAGCAAACATCGGCGTCGTTGGACTAGCCGTCATGGGCTCAAACCTAGCCAGAAACCTCGCCAGCCGAGAGGGCAACACCGTTGCCGTATACAACCGCTCATGGGAGCGCACCAATCTGCTGATCACCGAACACCCTGAGGCAGGGTTCATCGCATCCGAAACTATCGATGACTTTGTTGCCTCGCTCGCCAAGCCAAGAACCGCAATCATCATGGTTCAGGCCGGCAAAGGAACCGACGCCGTTATCTCGCAACTGGCCGAGCGCTTCGAGCCTGGCGACATCATCGTCGACGGCGGAAACGCACTGTTCACCGACACCATTCGCCGCGAGGCAGAGGTTCGCGCAAAGGGCATCAACTTTGTCGGAGCTGGAATATCGGGCGGTGAGGAAGGCGCGCTCAAGGGCCCATCGATCATGCCCGGTGGCTCTGAAGAGGCATACAAGACCCTAGGCCCAATCCTTGCCTCAATCGCTGCGGTTGCCGAGGGTGAGCCCTGCGTCACCCACGTTGGCACTGACGGTGCAGGTCACTTTGTAAAGATGATTCACAACGGCATCGAGTATGCCGACATGCAGCTGATTGCTGAGGCATACGACATCCTGCGTCAAGCGGGCGGATACAGCCCAGCCGAAATCGCAGCGATCTTCGAAGAGTGGAACAAGGGCGACCTCGAGTCATTCCTGATCGAGATCACCGCCGAAGTTCTCAAGCAGGTTGATGCCAAGACCGGCAAGCCATTCGTTGACGTCGTGCTCGACCAGGCTGGCTCAAAGGGCACCGGCGTTTGGACAGTGCAGACCTCGCTAAACCTAGGCACCCCGGTTTCGGGAATCGCAGAGGCTGTTTTCGCTCGCTCGCTTTCGTCGCAGGCCTCGCAGCGCGCCGCAGCCGCCAAGGCTGGCCTGCCAGCCGACGCCTCAGCCTGGAGCATCGCCGACAAGGCGGCCTTCGTCGAGGATGTTCGTCGTGCGCTTTACGCATCCAAGCTGGTTGCATATGCGCAGGGCTTTGACGCGATTCGCGCCGGCGCTAAGGAATACGGCTGGAAGATCGATCTTGGTGCGGTCTCGAAGATCTGGCGCGGTGGCTGCATCATTCGCGCTCAGTTCCTGAACCGAATCGCGGATGCCTACGGCGCAAACGCCAACCTCGAATCGTTGATTCTTGACCCTTACTTCAAGGATGCCGTTGCCAAGTCACTCAAGTCTTGGCGCACCGTGGTCGCGAACGCGTCGCTATCGGGCATCCCGGTTCCGGCATTCGCCTCGTCGCTTTCTTACTACGACGGCCTGCGTGCCGACCGCCTAGGTGCGGCTCTGGTGCAGGGTCAGCGCGACTTCTTCGGCGCGCACACCTATAAGCGCACAGATATGGAGGGAACGTTCCACACCCTCTGGTCGGGCGACCGCACCGAGGTCGAGCAGGAACCAAGCACCCACTAATTCCGACACCAATTTGAAAGTGCCTCAACCAATCGCGGTTGGGGCACTTTTGCTTTATGCCTAGAATTTGAACATCGAACCGATGCGCTCGCATCAAGATTCGGGGGAAACAATGTTCTGCACCAAGTGTGGCAAG